>JANODS010000001.1:0-5214 GCA_031412835.1 Acidobacteriota bacterium
TTTGAACGAGCGCCTGGCTCGCCACTACGGCATCCCCCACATCTACGGCAGCCGCTTCCGCCGCGTCGATTTGAGCGGCCAACCTTCGCGCGGCGGACTGCTCAGCCACGCCAGCATCCTTACCGTCACCTCCTACGCCACCCGAACGTCCCCCGTCATTCGCGGCAAATGGATCCTCGCCAACATTCTCGGCACGCCTCCCTCAGCCCCGCCCCCGGCGGTGCCGGAACTCAAAGAGGCCGTGCGCACCCCGGGTGCAAAGTCGCTCTCCATGCGCGAACGGGTCGCCGAACATCGCAAAAATCCAGCTTGTGCCGGGTGCCACAATCTGATGGATCCTATCGGTTTCGCCTTCGAAAACTATGATGCGGTGGGCCGCTGGCGCGCCACCGACGGCGGCATACCGGTGGACGCCTCCGGGCTCCTGCCAGACGGCACCAAATTCCAGAATGCGGCAGAACTCAACCAGGCACTCTTGCTGCGTCCCGAAGTGTTCGTTTCAGCTCTGACCGAAAAGTTGTTGATCTACGCTTTGGGCCGCGGCATTGAGCGCTATGACGCCCCGGCTATCCGAAAAATCGTCCGCGACGCGGAAAAGCAGCAATATCGTTTCTCGTCGCTCTTACTCGGCATCGCAACTAGCACTCCGTTCACCATGAGGCAATCGCAATGATCATTCAGAAGAAAGCAATCGCCCGGCGGAGCCTGCTCCGCGGCTTTGGCGCAGGGCTGGCTTTGCCGCTGCTCGACGCCATGGTACCCGCCATGACCGCGCTCGCCGCCACTCCGGCCGCACCCGTCCGCCGCCTGGGTTTCGTCTACATTCCGATGGGTGCCACGATCGCCCAATGGACCCCGCCCGAACTGGGCCGGATGACCCGTCTTTCGCCCACGCTCAGCTCGCTCACTCCCTTCCTCAATCAGCTCACCGTCATCAGCAACCTCGAGTTGAAAAACGCCTACTCCCCGGGCAACCACGCCACGGCGAACTGCTCGTTCCTCAGCGCCGCCAAGGCGAAACTCACCGAGGGCACCGACTATGAGCTGGCAACCACCGTCGACCAAATTGCCGCCCAACGCATCGGCAAAGATTCTCCGTTGCCGTCGATGGAGCTGGCCATGGATCTCCTGACGACGATTGGCAACTGCGACAACGGATACTCCTGCGTTTACCAGAACAACTTATCGTGGTCGTCGCCCACCACCCCCCTGCCCGCCGAAGCGCATCCGCGGCTCGTCTTTGAGCGCCTTTTTGGCGATGGCGGTAGCGCCGCCGAACGCCGCGCCGAAATGCGGAAAAACGCGAGCATCCTCGACTGGGTCTCCGCCGACATCGCTCGCCTGCAGGGCCAGTTAGGCGCCGGCGACCGTACCAAAGTCAACGAATACCTCGAGTCCGTCCGCGAAGTCGAACGCCGCATTCAAAAGGCCGAAAAGCAGACGAAAGATGGCGAGATGCCCGATCTGGACCGTCCCATAGGGGTGCCCGCGTCTTACGCCGAACATGCCAAGCTGATGTTCGATCTTCAGGTCTTGGCCATGCAAGGGGACGTCACCCGAGTCATCTCGTTCCAACTCGCCCGCGAGGCTAGCACCAGGGTCTACCCCGAGGCCGGCGTCACCGATCCGCATCATCCGTTGACCCATCATTCGGGCGACCCGGAAAAGATGGCCCGCGTTGCCAAAATCAACGCCTATCATGTCTCCCTCTTCGCCTACTTCCTCAGCAAGCTCAACGCGACTAAGGAAGGAAACGGAACCCTCCTCGATAACTCACTGCTCCTCTGCGGCAGCGGCATGGGAAATCCTGATGTGCACGATCACGTCAATTTGCCCATTGTCGTCGCCGGCGGCGCGGCCGGAAATCTCAAGGGCGGTCGCCACATCAAGTACGATCAACCAACCCCGCTCGCCAATCTCCATCTCACCCTTCTCGACAAGGTGGGCGTCCATCTCGACGCCTTCGCCGATAGCCAAGGCAAGATCAGCGAACTGCTCAAACCCGCCGCGCTATGACCACGCGTCCACACCTTCTCCTCGCGCTCGGTTGGCTGGCCAGTTCCCTATTCGCCCAGTCGACGCCGCTCCTCGACGCGGTGGAACAAGATGACGCGTCTGCTGTCGCGGCGCTGTTGGCCAAAGGCGCTGACGCCAAAGCCGCCAACGCCCACGGCACCACGCCCCTCTATCTGGCGTGCCTCAATGGATCCGCCGCCGTCATCGATCTGCTGCTCAAAGCCGGTGCCGACCCCAATGGTGCTTCGCCCGAAGGCGAAACCGTCTTAATGACCGCCGCCCGCACCGGTCGGCCGGCGGCAATTAAACTGCTGTTGGCCCGCGGAGCGGTCGTCAACAAACAGGAAAGCTGGCGAGGCCAGACCGCTCTGATGTGGGCCGCCGCGGAAGGCCACGTCGCGGCCGTTCAACTCCTCATCGAGTTTGGTGCCGACCATCGCTCCCGTTCGACGGGCGGTTTTACGCCGCTCCTGTTCGCGGTGCGAGAAGGTCGCCTCGAAGCCGTCAAAGCCTTGCTGCAAGCCGGTGCCGACGTCAACGACGCCCTGCCGGCGCGCACTAAACGTCCGCCTGGAAGCAGCACCACCGAACCATCCACCATCCGCGCCGGTTCCACCGCCCTCCATCTCGCCGTCGCCAACGCGCACTTCGAACTAGCGGGGCTCTTGCTCGATAACGGTGCCAATCCCAACTCCGACGGCCCCGGTTGGACCCCGCTGCATACACTGACGTGGGTCAGAAAGCCAGGCACCGGCAGCAACGATCCCGCGCCTCCTGGCTCCGGCTCCATGGACAGTCTAACCCTCACTCGCAAGCTGGTCGCAAAAGGTGCCAACCCAAACGCCCGCATGCTCGTCAAAAGCAACGCCGGCTTGAGCGCCTTGAACACCATCGGAGCAACTCCGTTTCTAATGGCCGCTCGCTGCGCCGACGCCGAATTCATGCGGCTCCTCGCCGAGTTAGGGGCCGATCCGGTATTACCCAATGCCGATCAGACTACCCCGCTGATGGTAGCCGCTGGCGTCGGAACCCGCTCCCCTAATGAAGATGCCGGCACCGAAGCCGAGGTCGTCGAAGCCATTCGGCTTGCCGTAGCTCTCGGCAATGACGTCAACGCCATCGATGCCAAAGGCGAAACGGCCATGCATGGGGCCGCTTACAAGCACCTTCCGGCGGCCGTCTTGGCGCTTGCCGAACAGGGCGCCCGCCCGGAAGCCTGGAACCGCAAGAACTCCTTGGGCTGGACCCCGCTGCGGATTGCCGAAGGCGTAAACCGCACCGGCAACTTCCGACTCTCTCCACCCACGGCAGCCGCTCTCCGCCAAGTCATGAAAGCGGCGGGCCTCAGCACGGAATTAGAAGCCGGTCCGGTCGATACGAAGACCGTTCGCTAGCCTACTGAATCGTCGATCCCTGCAGCAAGTGCCGGATCAACCGCGCCAGCGCCTTCCCCCGATGGCTCACGAGTAACTTCCGCTCCGGCTCCGCCTCTCCAAACGTGCACCCGAACGGCTCGAAATAGAATAACGGGTCATATCCAAACCCATGCGGCCCCTTGGGACCATCCAACAGCGTCCCCTCCACGTCATCCGTAAACGTCGCGATCAACTTCCCCTTCTGTGCCAAGGCAATCGAACACACAAACCGCGCCGACCGCTCCGCCTCCCCCACCATATCCTTCAACACCTTCCGATTGTTCTCCGCATCCGTCGCCTCTTCGCCCGCATACCGTGCCGAAAAAATTCCCGGAGCCCCGCCCAGCGCGTCCACCGCTAACCCGGAATCATCCGCAAACACCAGGTCATCCGTAAACGACGAGTAGTAGCAGGCCTTCAAAGCCGCGTTCTCCACAAACGTGTCGCCCGTCTCCTCCGGTGCCGGGATCGCCCCCAATCCCGACAACGGTTCCAACGCAAACAGTCCCCGGCCATAGTGCGCAAAAATCAGCCGAAATTCGCGCAGCTTCCCCGCATTCGTCGTCGCACAGCGGATCGTCACGGCAGCGTTACAAATCCCTTTTGTAATTCGATCAACTCTCTCACCCCCTGCCGACCCAACGCAACGAGCGAAGCCAACTGGTCATCCCCAAAGTCCTCCTGCTCCGCCGTCGCCTGCAACTCCACAAACCGCCCGCCGCTCGTCATCACGATGTTCATATCCACCCCCGCCGCCGAATCCTCCTCGTAGCAAAGGTCCAACATCGGCATCCCATCCACCACCCCGACGCTCGTCGCCGCTACGTAATGCCGCAGCGGATTCTTCTTCACCATCCCCCCCGCTACCAACTTCTGCATCGCCAATCCCAACGCCACAAACGCGCCCGTAATCGAAGCCGTCCGCGTCCCCCCGTCCGCCTGCAACACGTCGCAGTCGATCAATACGCTCCGCTCGCCCAGCACCGTCAAATCCACCACGCTCCGCAGCGACCGCCCGATCAACCGCTGGATCTCCATCGTCCGCCCGCTCTCCCGGCCCTTCTTCACCTCGCGCGGGGTCCGCGTCGAAGTTGCCCGCGGCAGCATCGCATACTCTGCCGTCACCCAGCCCTTGCCACTTCCACGCAAAAACGGGGGCACTGTCGCTTCCACCGAGGCCGTGCACAGCACTTTCGTGTTCCCCACGCTGATCAGCGCCGAGCCCTCCGCCGTCTTCAAATAGTTGGGTTCAATCGTCACCGGACGCATCTGGTCCGCCAAACGAGCATCAAAACGCATGTTCAATTCAGTTCCTATCGCGGTTTCAACATCGCGGAAAATAATATGCCCAGCAGAAAAATCGCCCCCACGATGAGCACAAGGCAAGGTACCGCTACCTTAAGGTCTGCTTTCGTGATGCGAGTCGGCGTCGGGCCTTTCGAAGGCTTGGGCTTGGCCATAATTTAGGTTCTTCCGATAGTAACATTCGCCCTCGTTTACCATAAGGGAATGCGTTGCCTGCTCTTTGCTCTCGTCAGCCTCCTGGCCGCCTGCTCCGTCCCCGCGCCCACCGCCACCATCGTGCCTCCCGCCCGTCTCAGCGGAGGCTGGACTTTGAAAGACGCCCCCCCCTCGACCGACGCCTTCCCCCTCGCTTTCAAACCCATCCACTCCTGGCGAACCTCCTACCAGGGCCCCCAGGACTTCATCGCCTACTTCTATCTTTTTAACTCCAACACTGAAGCCTTCGAAGCCGTCCAGAAATGGCAGAAGGCCCCCGGCG
>JANODS010000002.1:0-2380 GCA_031412835.1 Acidobacteriota bacterium
CCGCCAGTGATCCCTGCGCCACGATCACCGGCACCGATACCAGTTCCTTCACTCCGTCGCCCAAATCGACCGCGACATTGTTGACGTTGATCCCGCCGCCACCGCCACCCGGTCCTACCGCTCCCCCCGCGCCTTCGGTGATCTCTCCCGTGATCGGGTTCACTATGACGTTTCGCGCCGGCGTCGTCGCCAACACGACGCCGATATTGCCCCCCTGCGCCCCCGCCAGCGCCAAACCGGCCGCGGGCAACGTCACCGTCATCGGCTCCGCATTGGCCGGGTGCAGAACGGTCAACTTGTCGCACACCCCTTGTGCGATATCAGCCGCCGCCGGACCCATAAATGTTGCCACCGCGGCCGCCTCGTTGTTCGCTTGAAACGGCGTCACCGCGTTCCGATTGGCCGATGCGGCGCAGCCGCTCAACCCCTGCACCGCCTTGCGGGAGAAATCCACTAACCAAGACGGCCAGCAGCCGTCCTCGCCCCGTGCCCCGCTCAGAGTCAAGTACCCAGGTCGCAGGTCGCTCCCCGACAATCCTCGTACATCCCGTCCGTTGGCAGGCAGCGGCAGATACTCGCTCACCACTGAACTCGCAGCGCCCAACGTCACCCGGTTCCCCACCGCGTTCCCGATATAAACCGCCACGACGTCCGTTGGCAGGCTATCGGCTGGTAGGGTCACGGCGACATCGAATTCACCCACATTGCTCGACGACAATTGAGCCGTGGCCTCCGCCGGTAAACCACCCACCGTCGCCCGGATCGGCGCCCGTAAAACCGCCGGTTGATCCTCCGCGGGCAGCTCGCCTGTGCCGACGCGCGGCTCCGTCAACCCCAAACCCGTCGCCCGCAACTTCGTGACAACTCCGTCGTTTTCACCCGCCGCCCCGTACCCTTTCCCATTCGCTGTTCGCACCGACGGCACCGCCCCGACCACGTTGAACCGCGCCGGCTGGCTAGCCTCGCCCCCCCGCCGCACCACCACTTGCGCCGCGCCATTCGGCGTTTCGAGCGGTACCTGCACCGTGACGATGCCCGGCGTGGCCGAGTAAATCGGAGACAGTCGATTGTTAATCCGGACCTCGACCGCCGGGTCGCCGATCGTCGTTGGCAGGGTGCCCTGTGCCGCGGTAAACCCAGCCGCCGGGCCCAAGTTGATTCCGCTGATCGTCAAGATTCCGCCCGCCGAAACGTTGCTCGGTGCCGGTTGCACCGTGAAGGTGTTCACGGCCCCGCGGGGATTCAACACCGGTGCGGTGGGCGCTTGCCCAAAAGCCCCGCCAGCCAAACACATGACGAGAAGTGCGCGCAACTTAGCCATAACTTTCAAAAACCCCAGGAACCGGAATAGGTTTCGCTATAATAACGAATTGATGATATCGAACAGCGCCAGTGCGTCGCTGGCCGCTCGGCCGGTGGTGTCCGCGCCCCAAGCCGGCTTCGCCACCCTAGGCATCCTCGCTTTCGCGCACTTTTTCATTGACCTTTATTCGGGTGCCCTCAGCGGCTTTCAGCCCCTGTTAGTGGCCAAACATGGACTTACACTTTCCCAGGCCGGCCTCCTAGGCGGTGCCTTGGTCTTCTCCTCCTCGCTGCTCCAGCCGCTCTATGGCATCCTCTCGGATCGCTACCCCTCGTGGATGTTTACCGTCCTGGCCCCTGCCGTCGCCGGTGTCTTTATCTCGCTTCTCGGCTGGGCACCCAGCTATCCCTGGCTCATTGCCATGGTCCTGCTCGGCGGGGCCGGCGTAGCTTCTTTCCACCCGCAAGCCACGGCGAATGCCACCGCCGGCATACAGGGCAACCCCGGTCGCTGGATGGCCGTCTTCATCAGTTCCGGCACTCTCGGCATGGCCATCGGACCAGCCTTTTACTCGATTCTCGTCGGTCGTCTCGGCCTCGAAGGAAGTTGGTGGGGAGCCGTACCGGGCCTCGTTATCACGCTCGTGCTCTGGCAGACCCTCCGTCATCCCCCTGTCAGCTCTCGGAAAGGCAAGCTGACCTTCGCCCCCCTACGAGCCGTTTGGCGGCCGCTCTCGGTCCACTATTTGCTCGTCTTCATTCGCTCGGTGGTCCACATGTGTTTCGCGCATTTCCTGCCGCTTTATCTAAGCCGCGAGCGCTCGTTTTCAATCCAATCGGCCGCCCTCGGCCTGACGCTTTACATGACCTTTGGTGCCCTCGGCGGCCTCCTGCTGCTGTTCACGATCCCCGTCAACTTGCTCATGGGCCAACGCCTGGTCCCGGACCAAGCCGGCACCGTCTCGGCGCTCCTGATGGGCTTTGCGTGGGGAAGCGCCGGCCTGATCTTCATCCCGCTGACGGGCCTGGTCGCCGACCATTTCGGCCTTCAGACCGCGCTCGCCGCCGTCAGCGTCCT
>JANODS010000003.1:0-1407 GCA_031412835.1 Acidobacteriota bacterium
ACTTCCTCCTCGCCGCTTTTGGACTCGGCTTTGTTGCCGGTCAGGTCAGAGAGCGGCTACCCCCGCAATCGTTCTCACCCGCCGACCACGTGGCCACCGTTGGCTTCAATGTCTACCTCGCCCTCATGGCCCTACAAGCCACCCTCACCACTCTCCTCCTCCGCGCCCCCGGCAACTGGCAACTAACAACCATCCTCGCCTCCTTCGTCCTCCACACCATCCTCGCTTTCATCACCTCGCTCGCCGCCGCTTGGGTCCTCCTCGAACTCACCCAAACCTTCCGTCCCCTCGGATTCCCCGTCGACCTCGCCACCAACTTCATCCGTTACGTCACCAACCACAAAGCCTCTCAGTAACCCTATTGCATTCCCCTAAAACTTGCCCAAATACTTCTATTGGAGGGCCATAGAAGAAACCATGGGCCCCCAGCACGGCCACGGCATCGCCCCCCGCATCGAACAAACCAGCGGCTCGCTTCCGGCCCAATGCAGACTCCTGTATCCCGGCGATTTAAGAAGGCGCCATGCCTGTGTCGACGGCCCGGGAAAGATCAACCTCGACTGAAGGGGAACGTTCATCGGGTCAGTCCCGCCGTACGTCGAGGGCTCAACTTCAGGGCCTCCCCGCCAAACCCAAAACCCACTCCGGCAACACCTCGGCACGCCACATCAGCTGACCGCGCTCGAACAAAAGCATCAGTAACGGTCGAAATCCAGAATTATCCAATACAGTAGCGCTGTCAACCAAACGCAACGCCTCCGGAGCTCTAGCAAGGCTACGCCAATATCGGCGGCGAATTTCGGCATCTGCGATATCATGGCCGCCAACCGAAACACGAAATCGCACCCTCTCAATATGTAGCTCAGGATTACCGAGACTGACATAAACAAGATTTGTCAGGTATCCGGCAATTGTCGCCCTCTGCAGAATACCCATCGCTCCATTCCCAGCCAGGGTGGTCTCCAGGGCGAAGCTCTCCCGTTTCGCCAAGTAGTGCCTGCATCGCAAGATTGTCTCGCGCGCCGCCGGGATAGCCGCTTGAGCCGGAACTGCCGAATTCAATCCCCGGGCAATCGCGTCGGGATCGACCAGATTCTCGTTGCCTCCAAACCAAATGGACGAAGTCAACGTCGACTTGCCGGAACCATTCGGCCCCGCTACCACGGTCAGCGTCGGCATACCTACCGAGCTGCCGAGAGCTCTCGCACCACCGTTACGTGCGATTCGCGCGGCTGATCAGCTTCCAAACGAACCTCAAATCTGCGCCCGTCAGGAAACTCCTGCACTATCCGACCGACTTCGTCCACAAACACAACTGGGTGCCCGGAAGCCAGAGCCGCCTCACGCGCCCGTAACCCGGCCGCCGCCGCCGCCTGGGCGAACTCTTCCGACAGAATATTCACAGGG
>JANODS010000004.1:0-3017 GCA_031412835.1 Acidobacteriota bacterium
CGAACGGAAGTGAAACACGCGAAGTCTTCACTACGATCCATTTACTCGACCTCTTACTTCAAAGTCGGCGATTGGTGCTCGAAGCTCCAGCATCAGGAAACGCCTCTTTGAAATGGCGCAGCATGACGCTCGCAGGACTCGCTCCGCTTACAACCTTCTGGGACAGATTGAAGAATGGAGGTTGGAGTACGGCAGGCCTTCGTCCGAGCCTCGTCATCCCGCCGTTGAGACAACCGGCGCATGGCCACCGCTGCCGGAAGTTCAATCGCTCTAGCGCCGCGGTCGGCGGGAGTGGAGCCATCTGTCCATCGTTGCGCTCCAGGTGCAATCGCGTGCCGTCGCCGTAGAGATTATTGCGGTGACAGTCGATAGTTGGTTGGATAGTACGTAACCAAGTACATTTAAATGTGGAAGTTATCGGCGAATCGCTGAAGCACGGACCGGACACGATGGATCGACTGACAGCTCAACAACGAAGCTGGAACATGAGCCGCATCAAAGGCAGGGATACCGGCCCTGAGCGGCGGGTTCGGTCCGTGCTCCACCGGCTTGGCTTTCGTTTTTCGCTCAGGCGACGGGACCTACCCGGTCGCCCCGACATCGTCCTCACCCGGCACGAAACCGCGATATTTGTGCAAGGCTGCTTCTGGCACCGGCACAGGAACTGCCGAAATGCCGTCCTTCCGAAGACAAGACCGGAATTCTGGCTTGCCAAGCTCAATGGCAATGTTGAGCGTGACGGGAGAAACGTAATCGCGCTAAAAGAATTGGGCTGGCGCGTCCTCACCGTCTGGGAATGTGAAGTCGAGGACGAGGCGAAGCTTTCGGGAAAGCTGCTCGCGAAGCTTGCCAAGGCGCAAGATGGTTGATTCCGCATCCATCCCCATCATCGACCTGTTCGCCGGACCCGGAGGCCTCGGAGAGGGATTTTCCGCCTTCGCTGCGCCCGCAGGGTCCGCATCGTTCAGAATCGCGCTCTCAATCGAGATGGAGCACTGGGCCCTCAGCGGTCACCCCAAAAGCGGGCTCATCAGACGCTGGCACTACGGAGCTTCTTTCATCATTTCCCCCGCGGGAAGGCTCCTGCCCATTACTATGCGCACATCCGGGGTGAGATCACCCGGACGGAACTGTTCGAGCGTTTCCCGGAGGCCGCCGAGGTATCCGGTCAACAGGCATGGAGAGCCGAGCTGGGAGCAGTCGAACCGCAGGAGGTGGACCGCCGAATCACCGCCTCCTGGATCGGGCGCTGCTGGTCGGCAAACCGGGGGAGCCGGACATCGGATTCTTCTCAATGTCCGCATGAACCGGCAGACGGTCTAATTGACCCGGGGGGCCAGAGTCTGGTGCGTGAATGGGCTACGGATCGTTTTGTGAGGTTGCCCTCGGATCGCTGCTCTAGCGCCGTTCAATTTGCTTCACTTTGCCAGCGGACCCGAACCCAATAGGATGAGAGATCGAAAGTGGCAGCTGCGAGCTTCGTTGCGTTATCGGCGGGCTGCCCCGGCATCGGCCAACATTAATTCGACCGTAGCCGTCACTCGCGAGCCAACTTGTCCGATTGGCGAGTCTACCTCCGCACCATCCACTTCCCATATCAGCCCCACCACGACAATTTCGCTGGCGGTCGCCATTCGGACGGCGGTCATCGCGGCGTGATGCGTGTCGTCTACCGTAATTCTCCGGGCGCGGGCAAATACGAAATGCCCGCACGCAGTCATGATCGAGAGGGAATCCGGTGAAGCATGGCGCGTCATTTCACTATCGTCTCTTATTGTTCTGGGTGACGCACGCAAGTTTAGAGCAGGTCCGCTCAAGGCGGTGCGGGCACTTCTCAGTTCCAGCGCCTGCTACTTTTTAGACCAGCCGGTCGGTAGGGCGACTTTGGTGTCCGGTACAGCCCTCACCGTCCGCCGCAGGCCGCGCCGTTAAGACTTTCTTGGCGATGTCCCGTTGTGGGGTCTTGAACGAGATGTCGGTGGCCACTTGGTTATATCGTCGAAGAAAGTGCATCATTGAGCCTTCTTCGTCGGCGGCAATGAGTTCGGTGGCGATGCAGTCACGCGGAGGGTCTTCCAAGCTAACGACGTATGCTTCTTGTGCGGTGCGAACAACTCGGAAGCAACTTGGAAGTCGAGTGCTTCCGAGTTCAAGTTCAGCACCGCTTGTTCGTCGAAGGAGTCCATGCGATTCAGCCGTTTCAGGTCTTCAATCTGAGAGGCACCGGCCTTCTGATTAGTCGAGCCAACTCGAATGTAGCTGACAACCATAATTGGCTGATGGCCGCCGTTGCGCACCGGTGTCGCGGTTAACCCGACTACGTGCCTCGCCTTTGCCGCAGCCACCGCATGTTGTGAGCCGGCAACAGCTATTAAATAGGCAGAATTGAGGTTTCGATTTCAGACGTTCACAGAGCATAGAAATATTCCTATTACCATGAAAATAAGTAAGTTATAGAAATCTAGCATCACTCGGATATTCGCGTCAGGCCTTCAGTGTGATAAGCTAATTAGGAAGGCAATAAAGCCTTCTGCTAGTTAATTTTTTTTGGTGAGCGATCAAGCGGGTGAAGAACGAACGAAGCCACTTTGTTGTTGGATAAGTCGTTGATACAAAAAGAATTACTCGTTCAAACTGCCCCAAAAACAAGCAAAATTTACGTTCGAAGCCAAATCGAACGCATTGTCCTCAACTGAGTCTCATTGGAAGTGCAGGATCCAACGTAGAGCGGTTCAATCGTTCGCGTAAACCGATGGTGCCGAAACACCCAGAAAATTGGAGCGGGAGAAGGGATTCGAACCCTCGACGTCCAGCTTGGGAAAATGACCGTAGATTGAAAATAAAGAACTAAGCCGTCTATGGCGTTGGATTCAGGCCCAATAGATTCAACAACTTCCAAGACTAGACTTTGGGAGCATTCTTAATGGAGTGAAAATGGAGTGCTGGCTCAGCAAAGCCTAACTAGTCGAACTCAGCGCCCATGCCGAGGCCTTTTGTAAACTGGGCTACAGCGTTGC
>JANODS010000005.1:0-1689 GCA_031412835.1 Acidobacteriota bacterium
CCCCCCCCCCCCCCCCCCCGCGACTCCGCAGGGTCGCACGAGGCGAGAAGCTTCGAGCTGATCGAGGACTTGCACTTTGCTTGATGTGACGCTGAGTTCGAAGTACCTCAACTTGATGGGGACCCACACCGGCAGTAACTCCGGCAAGGTTTTTCTGTGGCTTGGCATTGGCCCTTTGCTGCTAACGGTCCTGACTTTGGGAATTGTGCTGCAAGGGAACTACCAGCAGGCGTCGCTGACAGACACTTTCAAAACTTTGGAAGCCATCGGCCGTCTTCACAGGTCCGTGTTCACCCTGCAGGTCGCGGCCCGTACGTTCCTCGCTTCAGGTGAGGATCTGGGGTTTCGGGAATACTCCACCGCGCGCAACCGGGTGGAGGAAGAGTTGGTGGTTGTCAATAAGCTCGTTGCGGACAACCCTGAGCAGATTGCCGGACTGAGCCAGCTGAAGACGGCGCTGGATCGGAGTGATCTTGTCCTTGAACGGAAATTTGAGATTGCCGGCGAGTTGGAGGCGACCTTGGATTCCCTCCGGAGACGCGAGTCCCTGTTGTTGGAGGAGCGCTCGAATCAAGCACGGCAAAATCAGTATCTGCTGCTTGTGCTGTACGGTGTGGGGTTGGTGGTCAATGGGTGGGTTGCGTACATCGGCTATCATCTGGCGCTTCGTTATAGATCAGAGCGGGACGACACCGAGAGTGGCATCCGTCGACTGAACGCGGAGTTGGAGACGAGGGTGTCTGAGCGGACCCTTGCCTTAGAACGGAATCTGGTTCTGCTCAAGCGTTCGAACGCGGAACTCGAACGGTTCGCTTATATCGCGTCGCATGATTTACAGGAGCCGGTGAGGCAGATCGGAAGTTTCGTCTCCCTCATAGCGAAACGATATTCACCTGTGTTGGACGAAGACGGACGCCGGTATATCGATTTTGCCGTCGGCGGCGCGAGACGGATTCAGGAGTTGATTAACGCCTTGCTCGTTTACTCCAGCTTGGGTAGTTCCCCCCTGCTACTGAGTGAGTGCTCTTTGGCAGAGCTCGGCATTCGGTGTGTCCGCCGAGCTGACGCGGAACGGAATCTGACGGGTGTCTATCAGGACCTGCCCACCTTAATCGGCGATGAACGACGTTTGGAGATGGTTTTTGATGCTCTGATTGCGAACGCGATCAAGTTTCGACAGGCGGACCGTCCGTTAGAGCTTTCGATTGGGTCGATAGCCGAGGCGGCGGGGGGGTGGCGGGTGACAGTGATTGACAACGGGATAGGTTTTGACCCGCAATACATATCGCAGGCGTTTTCGGTGTTTGGACGGTTGAATAGCTTGAGCCGCTACCCCGGTGCGGGTATGGGATTGGCGATGGTGAAGCGCATTGTCGAAGACCATGGAGGAAATGTAACAATTGAAACAGCCGTTGGACGGGGAACTGCCGTTTCTTTTACAATCCCTGGGAGGCCGCCGGACGTCCCTATCCAGTAGTCGCTTAGCCAAATGGAACCATTACAAATCTTGCTCGTCGATGACAGTCCGGGGGACGTGGCCCTGGTGGAAGAAGCGTTTCGGGAGTGGCGGATTAGCAATAAGTTGAAAGTTGCCGAAGATGGGGAACAGGCTCTGCAATTTCTTCGGAAGGAAGGGCGCTTCCAAGACGAGAGCCGACCGGATCTGATTCTGCTCGACTTAAATCTACC
>JANODS010000006.1:0-2361 GCA_031412835.1 Acidobacteriota bacterium
GTCGGGTCCGTCCGCATCACCTTCCGAGGCGCTATTGCCTTCCACAGATCACCGAAATCCCAATGCCGCGCAAACCCGGGAATCATCACTTCGAAAAGGTTATTCGTCATCGGCCCTTCGAACGCCGCCCGTAGACTCCACGGCATCCGATCCACCCAAATCCGCGTCAACCGCGGATCCACCACCGCCGCCATCCCCAGCCAAAACCCCTTCACCCCGCGTGCATAGCCACGGATCTCTCCCGCGTCCACCTCCGGCCGACTCGCCAATAAGTCCACCCCCCGCAGAATGTCATGCGCCCGCATCGCCGCCAAGTTCCGGCCCACCAAGTCTGCCCGCTCATTCGCCAACCAGTTCCCCAAACACGGCCGCCCGTCGACCGACGAAGGCGAGTCCCGCGGCTCCATCTCCAACACCACGCTTCCCGCCCGCGCCATCGCCTCCGCCACCCCCGCAGTCGACTGGCTCCGTTGCACAAACAACGGCACCGGCAATCGCTTCTCTTCGACCACCACAACGGCCGATCGTCGACCCGGCCCATCCGGCAGATACAGCGTCGCCGCCAACATCACCCCCGCCTCGCTCTCAAACCGAATCCGCTGCCGTCGAAACCCAGGCTCCTTCGTCTCTTCCAACATCTCCACGGCTGGCGCACCGCCAGTCGAAGCCACCCCCAGCCGCCGCAACTCCGCCAACAACGCCTCCTGCCCCCGTGGCTCCAGCCGGGCTCGCATCTCCGCCTCGATCACCTGATACACCTTCCGGCTTCCTACCTCGTCGGCCACGTTCCCACTCTTCGTCACCCGCAACTCCCGGTTCGTATACAGCCTCACCGGCCGATCCGTCGTCTCTCCCTTCCCCCCTTTGAGCCACCGGGTCAGAAAGCCATAAATCGCCTCCCGCGATTCGAGCGGAGTTCCATGCGGCCCCTTCCCCACAAAGTACTCCATCCGTTCGGCGGCCCCGTACAGCCCATAGAATCGCCGCGCCTCTTCGAAAACCGGCCGAGCCCCCTCCGGCGTAAAGTAGTCCTCCGTCGTTGCCAGCAGCAGCCACGGCAGCGGTGCGGGCAGCTCGACGAGATCGGCAATATCCAACCCTTGGGCCAGAAACGAAGGCAAGCTCATCTCCGAATCCGCCGTCGGCCCCGGGAACAGTTTTCGAAATGTGTTGATGTAGCAAGCCGGTGCCGCCGCCTTGATCCGCGGGTCCAGCGCCGCCAGGTACGTCGCGATGCAGCCACCCCCCGAACAGCCCGTCACCCCCAACCGCTCCGCATCCACATCCCGCCGGCTGGCCAGATAATCTAGCGCCCGCCGCGCGTCATGGATGAAATACCGCGCCACACTCTGCCCCAGTAGCAGGCTTCGCGCCCCCAACTCGATATGCTCGTTCCCCCCGCCGCCGGAAAATGCCCGACCCAACTGCGGCAAGTAAGTCTGCGCGCGCTCGCCCTGTCCAATCGGATCATAGGCAAAAGCGACAAAGCCCTGCAACGCCAAATTCGCCGCCAGCCACTGCGCCTCCGGCTTGCCTTCCTGTGTATGGCCCACCGGAATCAGCACGCCGGGGTACCGCCCCGCCGCCTGCGGGCGATACACGTTGCCCGTCACGAACAACCCGGGCAAGCTCTCAAACACCACCTGTTCAACCGAATACCCAGCTCCGATGATCGTCCCGGTCACTCGCGCCCGCAACGGCCCGGCGTATTCCGGCAGTCCACCCAGAATCGCGAGCAACTTCGACCTGACCACCTGTTTCCGCTGCTCCGCCCCCGCCCGATCTCGAATCGCCGCGATCGTCGCCTCCCGCTCGTCAAGCTGCCGCTGCGCCGTGCGGTCCAACCATCCGAGCAAGGGGTCGGTCTGCGCCGTCAGTAACCCGACTCCTAGAAGGCCTATCAATCCAAACAATCGCATACGCCCAACAGTCTGTCAGAGCCGTACCTGTTTTCCAACCTCCGGCCGCGACATCTTCCAAATCAGCACCTGCGAACACGAAGTCGAGAAACACTCACGCCGACTGAATGTTCTTTTTCCGTCCCCGCAAAATCAGCAAAGGCAACAACGCGGGAACCACGATCGAGATCACATACACTGTCCACAGCAGCGCCATCGCCCCAAAGCTCAAGAACGCCGGTCGATTCACGAGCAGTCGGTTCAACAACACCCTCCAGCCACCCTCTCCCAACATCCCCATGTCCAAAGCGGCCACAAAGCTCGTGGCCCGATGATCGGTGAAACCGGCATAATACGGCATCAGGTAGAAGTGCGTCCCGAAGAATTCGAAGGCCCCAAACCCCACGAGCAGCGAAATAAAAACGAGCCGCGCCGACAGACCCAATCCGAGCAGCCCATAGCC
>JANODS010000007.1:0-1190 GCA_031412835.1 Acidobacteriota bacterium
CCTCCTAAACGAGTGCCCCGAGCAGTACGAACTCTTCCGCCAAGGCTGGCTCGCCCGTCTCGCACCGCGCACCGTCGCCGAAAACGAACTCGTCGATAGCTTCGTCGCCAACGAATGGCGCCTGATCCGTGCCCAAGCCGCCGAAACTGCGCTGCTCAATAACGAAATTCGAGCCACCAAAGCCCAGGTCGACGCCGAATGCCAAAAGCTCTCCGGTGCGGCGAAAGAAGAGGCCCGCCTCGGAGTCGTCACCGCCTCACTCTACGCCAAGTCCGGAGCGGCCGAAGGCCTTGATCGCAAAATCAATCAGCTCCATCGCGCCCGCTTGACCACTCTCCAAGCTTTTGTCCTCCTGCAGGACCGGTTCCCGCTCCCAGAGGGAAGAACCCAGGATGTTGCTCAAACCAAACCGTTTATCTGTTCGGACCATCCAAATCCGGTTCCCGGCACGACCCAAAACAAGGCCGCCTGAACCCAAAAAATGCGTTGACACTGCTCGGTTCGATCTGAGACGCTTCTCACATCAGCCAACCTCGACGTTCGCTTTCCTAAGGAATCTATGCGCCTGCTTACTCTCATCGCCGCCGTCACTTTGGCGGTCGCTCCCGTTGCCGCCCAAAAAATAACGAGCCCAAAAGAACACTTCGGCTTCAACATCGGCGACGATTATCACCTCACGACTTATAAGCAAACCGAAGCCTACTGGAAAAAGCTGGCCACGGAATCCAACCGGCTGCGCCTCGTCGATATCGGCAAAACCGAAGAAAATCGCACCCAGTACATGATGGTCATCTCGGCCCCCGAAAACCTCGCCAATCTGGCCAAGTACAAGGACATCTCGCAACGGCTCGCCCGCGCTGAAGGCCTCACCGAAGAACAGGCCCGCGGGCTCGCCGCCGAAGGCAAAGCCGTCATCTGGATCGACGGCGGGCTCCATTCCACCGAAACCGTCGGCACCCATCAGCTCATCGAGACCATCTGGCAGTTTGCCAGCCGAACCGACGCCGAAACGATGCGTATCCTGAAGGACGTCATCATCCTCTGCGTCCATGCCAATCCCGATGGCCATGACCTCATCAGCGAATGGTACATGCGCGAACCCGTCCCCGAAAAACGCGTCATGGACGGTGCCCCCCGCCTCTACGAAAAATACGCCGGCCACGACAACAATCGCGACTTCTACATGGCCA
>JANODS010000008.1:0-7226 GCA_031412835.1 Acidobacteriota bacterium
TATCTCGTAGGAGATGACGCCGGCGCCGATGGGCCCGCCGGTTTGGAAGCGATGGAGGACCTTTCCGTTTTGCGCGTCCAGGGCTAGAAAGTGGCCGGTGAGTTCTCCACCGAAGACGACACCTCCGGCCGTGGTGGTGACCGCGGCGACGACGGGTTGGGGAGACTTGTACTTCCAGCGGGGCTCGCCGGAGACGGCGTCAACGGCGGAGATCCAACCGTGCTTCTGAGGGTCGGGGCGGGCGGTGCCGCCGAGGTAGTTGGCTCCGGGGGAGTAGTTGATGGATTCATCGGCGCTGGCGGTGAAGGTGTAACACCAGTCGACAGCGGGGGTGTATAACATGCGGGTGTTGGGGTTGTAGGCGGGGCCGTTCCATTGGACGCCGCCGAAGATACCGGGGCAGGCGCGGGTGGGTTTGGTGGTTACGGGGACGGTGTGATTTTCGATGGTCGTGATGGGGGTTTCGTAGAGGGGCTTTTTGGTTTCGCGGTCGAGAGTTCTTAGAAAGCCATCCTTGCCGACGGTGGCGACGAGGCTGAGATCGCTACCACCGACGTTGGCTCGGAAGAGGGGGCTGACTTGGGTGAGATCCCAGTCGTGAGAGTCGTTGGAGACCATTTGTTTGTGCCAGCGAAGGGCGCCGGTACGGGCGTCGAGGGCGACGATGGAGTTGGTGTAGAGATTGTCGCCGGGGCGGAGGTGGGCGGGGAGATCGGGGGCGGGGTTGGTGACGGCGATGAAGAGCTCGGCCTTTTCAGGGTCGAGGGAGAAGGGGGTCCAGACGGCACCGCCGCCGAGCTTGATGTTCTTGGGGTTGGGCCAGTTTTCAGGGGTGACGGTGCGGAAGCGCCAGAGGGGTTGGCCGTCGGAGAGGCGGAAGGCGCCCACCCAGCCGGGGACGCCATTTTCGCTGCCGGCGGGGCCGATGAGGATTTTGTCTTCGAAGATCAAAGGGGCCATGGTGAAGGCTTCGCCGATGGCGGTATCGGCGGCGCGGCGGGCCCAAAGCATTTTACCGGTATCGAGGTTTAGGGCGAGAAGATAGCCGTCGGAGGTGCCGCGGATGAGGTAACCATCTTTGATGGCGGCTCCGCGGTTGTTGAGCCAGCTTTCTTTGGCTTTGGGGGCCCATTCGTGCTTCCAGATCAGATCGCAGGTTTGGGCGTCGATGACGGCGGTGGAGCGGACGCCAGTGAGGATCATGCGCCCGTTGTAGACCAGGGGGCCGGTTTGGAAGTTGTTCTGTTCGCCGAGTTGGAAGGCGCAGGCGACGCGGAGCTGGGGGGCGTTGGCGGGGGTGATTTGGGAGGACTGGACGTAGCGGCCACCGGAGTAGTCGTGGGTGTGATAGAGCCAGTCTTTCTTCGAAGAATATGCGGCGGTGAGCTCGGCTTGGGTGGGGCCGAGGCCAGTGGGGGCGGGGGCACCGGGGATGAAATCGGGGGGTGGCGGGACGGCGGGTTTAGCGGCGGGCGTGGCGGAGAGGTTGTTTTTTTCGACGAGGAAGGCGGTGATTTCGGAGTAGGTTTCGGCGGGGAGGGTCCCACCGGCGCGAGGGGGCATTTGACGGACGGCGGCGAGGAGGGCGGCGGGAGGAGCGGCGCTCCATTTGTGGAGGAAGGCGGCACCAGCGAGCGGGGGTGCGGTGCCGTTTGTGAGGTCAGAACCGTGGCACCCGGCGCAAGCGGATGCGTAGAGGGTGGCTCCTCGCTGGGCGAAGGCCCCTACACAGAGGACGAGTATCAGGCAAGCCAGGGCGGGTTTATCCATCGACGAAAGTATACATGGACGGATGGTGGCGGCGGATGGGTGCACCGCGGAGGCTTTCAATTGGAAACCGGTTCAAGTTTGTAAGCCGCAATCCAGAAGGCCGTGGGACTCGAATCTAGAAGATCGCCGAAAAAGTCTTCAGGGTACACTTTCGGCAGGCGTCTTTGGAAAATTTTACCGATCGGCAATCTTTCCTGAGAATTTTTACCGATTTCAGCGCCGACGCCTGCGCTGAAAAATCCTCAATTGTTGATTCTAAAAGACTTTATTTCGATTTAGTATGGGCGTGGGAGCCGACCGGACTACGGCGAGAAAGTTGCATAACCTTTCTCAGCACGGTACTACCACTACCTGTATAGATCCGGTAGTTCAACTCCGCGTTTCCCGTGCTGCGAAATAAATATGCGTCATTCTCTTCTGTGCTCCCAAAACGATTCAGCCGGGCAGGGGAGCGGTATCTAAACTTGAATTCTAAAAATAAACCCCTCTCTCATTTCTCCCTTCTCTCCCTTCTCTCCTCTCACTCGCCCCTCTTCGGTAGCTCGCGCCTTCCCTCCATATCACCAAGCCCTTAGAAATTTCTCCCATCCTACGTAGTTTTCAGAAGGAAAGTCCGGTCAGTGCCGTAAGGCAAAATTCAGGTCGTATCCAAAAATGGTTCGTGGTAAGCTTTTCATTCAAAAGGACATTTACCTAGCACCCGGTTAGGGCTACAACCATTGAGTTAAGTGAGATAGTCTTCACATTCGCGGGAATAAAATGCAATTTTGTACCAGTTCTTCAAGTCAGATCGCTTCCGCCCGTAAGGAAGTTTCAGCTCAGCGCTATACCCTGTTGGCACCCTTCAGTTGGCGCAATGAACATCGGTTTAAGGACGTCAAAGTCGATCCGACTTCCCACGCTGAGGTCCTCGGTGCCATCCAGCGCTTTCGCGGCGCATCTTACGTCGCCGATGGTGCCGTTAGTGCGAGCGCATTATCGGCCGACGGGCGTCACGTGCAAGGCATTGATCCCGAGAGCTGGCACTTCCTCATCCACAATGGAGACAACGAAGTCGTCAGTTGCGCCCGCTACTATTCTCACCCCAACCCGACGTTCGAATCCACGCTCACCTCCAAATCAGCCCTGGGCAAGTCGCCGGAGTGGCAGGCGAAAGTTCGACTCGTTGTCGAAAACTCGATCCAACAGGCCGCTGAACGCGGCGCGACTTTCGCCGAACTTGGCGGATGGTGTGTCGCGCCATCCTTTCGCAATACCTCGCACGCACTCCGCACCGTCCTTCAGATGTATGCGCTCGGCGAAATCCTTGGGGGAACTCTCGGACTAAGCACGGCGACCACTCGCCATGCCTCGTCGTCGATCCTCCAAAGACTGGGGGCCAGCCGCGCCAGCCTGCAGGGAGACCCGCTGCCTTCCTATTATGATGCCGCGTTCGATTGCGAAATGGAGCTCCTGCAGTTCGATTCGCTCCGCCCCGCGGCAAAGTATGCGGGCCACGTCACCGACTACATCGCGCAAATGAACGAAGAGATGCGGATCGTCTGCTGCCAGCCGGCCCATCCTACGCAAGTTGCTTCGCTCCTCGCGTTGTCGAAGGCTCTCCGGCCGATGGACTTCCAGGTCGCAGGCCTGATGTCCAAAGTCGCTTAGTTCTCTCCATCTTCCGCGCGCTTCGATGCACGCGCAAGGTGACCACAGAATGTCACGGTGACCACAACGGGTCACCGAGACATGCCATCCACACGAGTGCGGCCTGACGCAGTTTGCTGGACAACCGAGGAAGCCACTTGACTTCCTTGCTTCCCAGCCATGGAACTTGTTGATTCCATTAGCCTCCACTGCCCCCGCCCTGCCGCTGGGATTCCCTCTGCCTAGGGCATAATCCAGTGCGGTCTAAGGCGGAAGCCTGATTGCTAAAGGAAACACGTGTCTCAACGAGATCGTTCGATACGGTCGCCCGCGAATTCCCTTCGCGTGGACCACCGATCTAAACGGTCCAAACGATCCCCATTCCCATGGCATCGCAAACCCGCAACAACTCGACTTACCTCGATCCAACCACTTCTTCGGAGGGAGAACATGCAAATCAATCAAGCTGTAGCCAAAGCGTGCGGAATCGCGCTTTTAGGCCTCTGCTCAATCAACGGCTACGCGGCATCGATCACCGGCCAGGTAAATCTGAACGCCAGTGTCGGAGTTTCCGCGTTTTCTATCGATTTTTACTCGAATACCGCACAAGCCTGCGGCATCGCAAGTCCAGGTTCCCCGGGTTGCTTCGGCATCAACAACCCTATCGACGGGAGCTTTAACAATCTTCTGCTGGGGTACCAAGCAGGCAACACAATCAAGGACTTAAGCGGCCCGCCCATCACCGGCAACATCAGCCTCAGCCAGTTTGTTCAGTTCGCAAATGGCATCACTTTCGACCTAACCAAAATCCTTCCCGGCACCGGACCAGTTTGCAATGCTGCGCTAGGCAATACCCCGGGCTATACGTGTACTCCGACTGTGACGGTTGGCGCCAATACCTTTTTGTCGCCGTTCACCTTGCAGAATTCGGGAGCTGGACCGAACGGTACAGCGACGAACGCAGCGGTCTCCTTCAATGTCGAAGTGTTGGGTTATCTTGGGCTTGCTAGTACAGGTACCAGTACCTACAACGGCGCCTTCAGCACTCAGTCTGCCGGCATGAATATCGCGGGAGTCCTGGCGACCGTTGGCAACGGCGGAACTGTGGTTGCGTCCTACTCGGGAAACTTTAATGGTGCCCCGAACGTGACGAACCCCGTTCCTGAACCCGGAACCCTGGGCACGCTCGGTATCGGTCTGGCGGCGCTGGTCTTTGGCGCCATTCGCAGAAAGTCGGGCTCGGACAGCTAAAACCCCTGCGTTGTTTCTGATGTCGGTGGTTCCAGGTGAAAGGGAAGAGCCCGCCGACATCGGAATCGAGTGATGCCGTAATCGATACGGATCTCCTTTCAACTTTCTTACTTCTAGAAAATGCTCGAAGCAAAGTGGCGCTCCGCCTTGGCCGAATGGCAAACCGTTCTCGGATCTGAATCCGTCATTGTCGACCCCGTTCACCTCGGTGCCGTCGAGACAACCACTTTTTTTACAGAACAGAGAGTGCCCGCTATTCTCCGTCCCGCTTCCCGAGAAGAGGTTCAACATTGTCTTCGCATCGCCACTCGCTTCGAAGTCCCTGTCTACCCCAGAAGTTCGGGCAAAAACTGGGGTTACGGGTCGGGCGTCCCCCCCCAAAACCGCTGCGCAATCTTAGACCTATCGCGGATGAACCGGATTCTAGATTGCAACGAAAAGCTTGCCTACGTCACCGTCGAGCCTGGCGTGACCCAACAGCAGTTATACGATTTCCTGACCCTGCAAAAGTCCTCCCTTTGGATGGACGCCACCGGCTCCTCCCCCCACACCAGCATCATTGGAAATACAATGGAACGCGGCTTCGGCCACACTCCGCAGGGTGACCATTTTGCCCACTCCTGCGGCCTCGAAGTCGTGCTCCCCACCGGCGAGGTCGTCGAAACAGGCTACAGCCGATTCCCCAATTCGGTCACTGGCCCACTCTACCGTTGGGGCGTTGGCCCCTTCCTCGATGGTCTTTTTTCTCAATCCAGTCTTGGCGTCGTCACCCGCATGACCATCTGGCTCATGCCCGCCCCGGCGCACTTTGAGGCATTCCTCTTCCGCTGCGACCACGAATCCCAATTAGGGCCAGTCATCGAGACTCTCACCCGCCTCCGCCTCTCCGGAACCATCCAGAGCACGGTCCATCTCGGCAATGACTACAAAGTCCTGTCCAGCATTCAACAGTTTCCTTGGGAGGTGACGGAACGCAAAACGCCGCTTCTCCCAGCGCAAATGGACGCGCTCCGCGCCCGCCTCCAGTTTGGCGTATGGAACGGCTCGGGCGGCCTCTATGGCACCAAAGCCCAGGTGGCCTGCTCCCGTCGCGAGATCCGCCGAGCCTTAGCCGGAAAAGTGAACCAGCTTCGCTTTCTCGACGACCGTTTGCTCGCGCTCTCCCTGCGGTTCGCCAAGCCAATTAAGCTTATCTCCGGCTGGGATCTATCCAAGACCGTCGCCTTGCTCCAGCCCCTCTACGGACTCTTGAAGGGCGTCCCCACCGACGGTCCCCTGCGCGGCGCCTACTGGCGAAAACCCACTGCCATCCCGGCCCACCCGGATCCTGATCGAGATCGCTGCGGACTCCTCTGGTTCGCCCCCATCGTTCCTTCCACCGCCGCCGACGTTCAGAAGATCAGTCAGGTCACGGTCGAAACAATGCTCGCCGACGGTTTTGAACCCATGATCTCCCTCACCATGATCACCGGCCGTGCGATCGCCTGCGTCATCGCGATCTCGTTTGATCGCGACATCCCCGGCGAGGATCAACGAGCGATGGCTTGCTACCGGAGTTTGGCCGAAAAGGTTACTTCCCTCGGCTACTACTCCTACCGGCTGGGCATACAATCCATGGAAGAAATGAATGCCTCCGCGAGCTACGTCGACCTCTTGAGGAGGTTGAAATCCGCCATCGATCCGGCCGGAATCCTCGCGCCGGGACGGTATGAAGCCGCCCCGCTTCCCTTCGCCCGCGCCGCCGGCGCCAGCTAGTTCCTCTTTACGATCTTCCCCCCGGTACCACCAACACCTCCCTCACTCCAGCCAATCCCAATAACGCTCGGATTGATGTCTCCGCATTTCGCTCCGCCTGCCCCAAAATCCCCATTTCCAGCGCGGCCTTCTCGATCGCCTCGACGCCCGCCTTCCGCGCCCGCTGCTCCAGATCCAACCCATACGGCACCCAAGGCGTCCACCACGTTTTCGTCCGGTCCCACACTTTCGTCTCCGCCTCGTCCACTGTCACGTTCAGCACCTTTGCCGCTGGCAATCGCAGCACCACCGTCCCGTCTCGCCGTACCGTCACGTCCGCCGGTCGCAAACCTGCCAAGTCGATTCCTGCCTCCACCCGCGCCTGCACAATCAGCAGAATCGCCTCGCTCCCTACGGGCTGCTTCTGCTCGGTAATCCCGATTACTTTTTGGACCGTGTACCGAACGGTCGTCAACTGGTTCATCTGCTGCACTTGCATCAGGATCGACGGCAGATCCACGCGAGGCGGCGCCTCCGGGCGCGCCATCCAAGATATCGTAAACACCAGCAGCACCCCCGCTGCCACCAGCGCCACCGGTAACCGTCGCAAGCCCTTTCCACTCACACTTTCTGCTCCACTTGTCTTTCCTCGCGTTTCCGGGCAACTCATCCGGAAGTGCCTATCCGTATAGAAGCATCTCAGTGCCCGAGCGTTTCGGCACTCCAAGTTCGCGCGGTCCGCGCTCCGAATCCGTCGGGACCGTCGCCCATCCGAAGCTCCTACTCTTTCTCCCGCTCCGCATCCGCTCCGCAACCGCTGAGCACTTCTGGCTCATCACGTC
>JANODS010000009.1:0-1476 GCA_031412835.1 Acidobacteriota bacterium
GCCAGGCTCCAGAGCAACATACTGGCGGCGATGAGCCGGCGTTTATCGGTTCGATCCGCGAGGCGGCCGGCGAAGGGCAAAGCGAGCGAATAGCTCCAGAGGAAGACGGTGCCGACCCAGCCAAGTTCGGTAGAGGTGAAACCCATTTCGCGGCGGAGAGCCGGGAAGATGGAGAAGGCTACTTGGCGGTCAACATAATTCAAGCAGAAGGCGACCCAAAGGAGGCCGACGAGCGCCCAGGCTTTGGTCATGCGATTTGCGGGATGGGGGTTCCGTATACGTCCGTGAGGCGCATTTCGCGGCCATTGAAGCGATAGGTTAACTTCGTATGCTCAAGTCCAAGTAAATGCAGAATTGTCGCGTGGAAGTCGTGGACGCTAATGGGCTGTTCCTCGGCTTTGTAGCCGAATTCGTCGGTGGAGCCGATGACTTGGCCGCCGCGTATCTTGGCACCGGCCATCCAGATGGACATCGCGCCGGGGTTGTGGTCGCGGCCGAGGCCCCGCTGCGAAATGGGCATGCGGCCGAACTCGCCATGCCAAATGACCAAGGTATCGTCGAGCATGCCGCGGGCTTTCAGGTCTGTCAGCAGGCCGGCGATGGGGGTGTCGGTGGCCGCGGCATGGCGGGTGTGATTCGAACGGACGTCTTCGTGGGCGTCCCACGTATCGAGGTTCTGATTGCCGAGGCCGCCGTGATAAAGCTGGACGAAGCGGACGCCGCGCTCGACAAGACGGCGGGCCATGAGGCACTGGCGGCCGAAGGGTTCGGTGTGGCTTTGGTCGAGGCCGTAGAGGGCTTTGGTGGCGGCGGACTCGCTGGCGAGATCGACGGCTTCGGGCGCGGCGCTTTGCATGCGGTAGGCGAGTTCGTAGCTTTCGAGGCGGGCGGCGAGTTCCGAGTTGGCGGGGGTTTGGGCGGCGTCGATGGCGTTGAGTTTGGCGAGGGCGGCGAGGCGTTTGCGCTGCTCGTCGTTGGACAGCCCGGGGGGAGGTTTGAGATCGAGAATGGGGTCTCCGGAGGCGCGGAAGACGGTGCCTTGGTAGGCGGCGGGCATGAACCCGGCGGTCCAGTTGGCGGGGCCCCCGAAGGGGCCGCCACGTTGATCATAGAGGACGACGTAGCCCGGAAGGTCCTTATTGACGGAGCCGAGGCCATAGTTGACCCAGGCACCGAGGGAGGGGAAGCCCATGCGGATTTGGCCGCTGGAGAGGGCGTAGCTGGCTTGGACGTGGTCGTTCGATTTCGAGAAGACGCTGCGAATGAGGGCGTAATCGTCGGCGAGCGCGCCGAGTTTGGGGAAGAGTTCGCTGACTTCGAGGCCGCTTTGGCCATGGCGATGGAATTGAAACGGAGAGGGCATCAAGGGCCCGGGGTGGCCTTGGCGGACGACGATGTCGCCTTTGCCGGAGAGGGGTTGGCCGGCGTAGCGGGCGAGGGCGGGCTTGGGGTCGAAGGTGTCCATGTGGCTGACGC
>JANODS010000010.1:0-1883 GCA_031412835.1 Acidobacteriota bacterium
GCGACGAGGGCCTTGATTTCGGGGTCGCTGGCCAGGAAGATTTCGTCAAACCAGGCGACTTGGGAGAGCACTTGCAAGTCGCGATAATCCTGGGGGCCGAAGTAGCGGCCGGCCTTGAGATGGAGTTCGTACAGCTCTCCATAGCGCGGATACCGGTAGACCATGTGGGCTACGTTGGCCTGGAAGAAGTACTTGAGCAGGAACTGTTGGTCGGGTTCGGTGAGCTCTTCGGCGGGCTTCAGGGCGAGGCGGAGGAAGCCGTCGTGCGCGGTGCCAGAGGCGTACTCGTCGAGCTGCGCGAGCATGGACGGGACGACGTTGAAGGTCTGGTGGATGCTGGGAAAATCAGCCAGAATCTGGACCATGCCGTAGTAGTCTTTCAACCCGTGCATACGGGTCCATGGAAGCTTATACTCCCCGGTGACCAAGTCCTTGTAGAAAGGCTGGTGCATGTGCCAGACGAAGCAGAGATCGATACGGGCCATGAGTTATATTCCGTGGTAACTGCGGACTGGGACGGGGGGTGGGGTCTTCTTGATCGCCAGCCAGAGGATTTCGTTTAACTCGTCGTCGTCGATCTCGTCGGCTTCGGCGAAGGCCATCCGGGCTGACCGCGCGGCGAGCGTACCTTGGCCGGGGTTGCGTTCATCCAGGGCGTAGCGGGGCTTTTCGGCGGTGTAGGCGGCCGTGTTCGGAGTGACCTGGAACGAGCCGACCATGGGCCGGGCCCCGGCGTCGAACATCGTCATAGGCCGAAGGCCGAGGATGAGCTCGATGGTTCGGAGCATGGAGGTGGTGTTGTAAAACGTGCTGTCGATGGCACCGCGCTTCGAGTAGGGCGAAATGACGAAGGCCGGGGAGCGGTGGGAGTCGACGTGGTCGGGGCCATTTTGGGCGTCATCTTCGATGACGAAGATCGCCATTTTGTCCCAGAATTTGCTCTTCGTCAGGGCTTCGACGATGAGGCCGAGGGCATAGTCGTTATCGGCCATATTAGCGAGCGGAGAGATTTTGCCGGCGGCCAGGCCGCTTGTGTGATCGTTACCGAGGCGGAGCATGGAGAAGTTGGGGAACTTGCCTTCGGCCTCCATGCGGGCGAGATCGGCGAGAAAGACTTTGGCGCGTTCGACGTCGGGATAGTCCATGTCGAAGCCGCGATAGTTGCGGTTGGTGTGTGGGGCCAGGGACGGGTCGCGGAGAGACTTCACGTGCGGCGTAGAAGCGTTGACATCCTTGAGCGGCGCGATGTCGACGTAGTAGCCATAGTTGCGCAGGGTGAGGCCTTTGGCCAGGACGTTGTTCCAGATGTGCCCGGCGGGCGGCAGGGCTGCTGGTTCGCCGCCTTCGTAGTCGTAGTGTTTGCGGCGGCCGGCGTAGCTGTTGGGCCACATCTTCTGGACGTAGTCGGGTGCGATGGCGGCGGTGGTCCAGTTGTGGCCGTCGGCGCTGACGTCGGCCGAGACATAGAAGTTGTCGAGAAGTACGAACTCGCGGGCGAGCTTGTGGTGGTTGGGGCTGACCTTTTCTGGGAAGAGCGTGAGCGATGGATCGCCGTTGCCGCGACCGAGATCGCCGAGGACTTGGTCGTAGGTTCGATTTTCTTTGACGATGTACAGGACGTGTTTGATGAGCGAAGGGTCGCCGGCTCGGACGGGGATGATGGCGGTGGCTGAGTCGTTGTGAGCGAGGAGGAGGCGGCGGTCTTCGTAGGGCGTATTGCGGCGCACTTGGGCGCTCCAGCGGTCGAGCTGATCGTCGTCGAAGGCGTCGATGACGGAAAGGGAACCGCGTTGGAGCCGGCCGACGTACTGGACGGCGACGTTGCCTTCTTTAACGGGGGGGGGGCGCGGGGTGGGGTTGGGTCCTTTGGGGTTCGGGAAGCT
>JANODS010000011.1:0-3067 GCA_031412835.1 Acidobacteriota bacterium
GTCAACCTCTTCGCCCTCTGGCTCTTCATGCCGATGCTCCTCCGCGCCTTCTTCGGCTGGGAAACCTCCTTCGGCCGCATCGAAAACCGACTCTTCAACCAGCCCAGCTTCTGGGTCGTATCCCTCCTCACCTACCTCGTCCTCGACCCCCTCTTCAACGCCATCTCCGCTCGCCGCGTCTTCCTCCACGAAGCCCGGAAATCCGGCATCGACCTCCTCGCCGCCCTCCGCGTCCTCGCCACCGCCTTAATCTTAATCACCCCCCTAGCCGCGCAAGAAGCGCCCCGGGAAGCAAAAGCCATCGAGCAAAGCATCCAGGAAACCCAGCGCGAAACCGGCTTCGCCTTCCGTCAACCCCGCGAACCCGACTCCGCCGAAGCCCAGGAAAACTGGATCCTCCAGGGCATGCGCGCCCTCGCCCGCCTCATCGACGACTTCCTCGAATGGATCCGCCCCAAGAAAGACAAGCCCCCCGAACTCCCCGGCGTCGGCCTCAGCCCCCAAACCGCCCAAAATTTGCTAATCGGCCTCGCCGTCATCCTCGTCCTCGGCCTCGGCTTCTATCTCTATCGCAACCGTCGCCCCAGCAATCCCCCCACCGTCGCCGCCACTGCCCCTCCCGCCCCCGACCTCACCCGCGAAGACCTCCGTCCCGACGCCCTCCCCGAAGCCTCCTGGCTCGCTCTCGCCGATGACTACACCGCCCGCGGCGATTACCGCCTCGCTCTCCGCGCCCTCCACCTCGCCGGACTCCGCCGCCTCGGCGAACGCGGCCTCATCTCCATCGCCACCACCAAGAGCGGCGGCGAATACGGCCGCGAACTCGAACGCCGCTCCCGCCCTCAGCCCGTCGTATGGCCCCTGTTCTCCACCAACCTCCGTCGCTTCGAAGAAGCCTGGTACGGCTTCCACGAACTCGACCCCGCCGCCGTCCTCACAGTCCGCCAACGCTGGGAGGAAATCCGTTCCCATGTGGGCTAAACTCGCCTTCGCCGCTCTGCTCCTGGTCTTCGGCTGGTCGCTCCTCGACCTCGCCGACGCCGCCTACGAACGCGGCAACGCCTATCCCCAATGGTCCAGTCTCCGAGCCGACGCCGATGGCACCAAGCTCCTTCACGACAGCCTCCGCAAACTCCCCAACTGGACCGTCCTCCGCCACTTCACCCCCGAAGCCAAGCTCCCCGCCGAACCCGCCGTCATTCTCTTCCTCCATCAAACCCCCGACTCTCTCGACAAACTCAGCCCCACCGTCGACCGCCTCACCGCTGGCGGAGCCCGCGTCGTCATCGGCATCCCCGAACAACGCAAGACCCTCCGCAAAGGCAACAAAACCGACAACGAAGCCAAGGACTGGCTCGGTCTCCACTTCGAACCCCAAGCCTCCGGCGAACTCATCGCGGAACGCTTCGAAGAACGGACCACCTGGAAGCTCCTCCCCAAAGACCCCGCCTGGAAGCTCAGCGACGGCTTCGCCGAACGCCCGCGCGGCCCCGGCTCCATCCTCGTCCTCACCGGCAACGAACTCCGCAATGACCGTCTCCGCCAATCCCCCAGCGGAGCCCGCCTCCTCCGCCTCTTCGGCCCGTCCCATCGCGTCATCTTCGCCGAAAGCACCCTCGGCGTCGCCGACCAAGGCGGCATCGTCAGCCTCCTCCGCCGCGCCGGCTGGGGCCCCGCCGTCCTCCTCCTGCTCCTCGCCGCCGCCCTCTACCTCTGGCGCGCCGCCACCCCTCTCCTCCCCGAACGCGCCGACATCATCCTCCGCGAAGAACCCGGCGGCGGAGCCACCGCGCTCGCCCAACTCCTCCGCAAACACGTCCCCCCCGCCGACCTGCTCGCCACCTGCCTCGCCGAATGGAAAAAAGCCGCCGGGCTCCTTCCTCGCTGGCAAACTCGCCGAACCGCCGAACTCTCGGGCACGCCACTCGCCGCCTACCGAAAAATGCAGCAAATCCTCCGAGAAAAGCCAACCCTATGACCCTCGAACAAATGCACCAGCTCCTCGCCGAAGCCCGCGCCGAAATCGCCCGCGTCGTCATCGGCCAGCGCGACGCCGTCGACCAAGCCCTCGTCGTCGTCTTATGCGGCCAACACGGCCTCTTCGAAGGCGTCCCCGGCGTCGCCAAAACCCTCCTCGCCAAAACTCTCGCCGCCGTCATGGGCGGCTCCTTCCAACGCGTCCAGTTCACCCCCGACCTCATGCCCGCCGACATCACCGGCACGAATGTCTTTAACCTCCAACGCAACGAGTTCACCCTCGCCCCCGGACCGATATTCACCTCGTTCCTAGTCGCTGACGAAATCAATCGCGCCCCCGCCAAAACCCAATCCGCCCTCCTACAAGCCATGCAAGAACGCCAAGTCTCCATCGACCGTTCCACCTACCAACTCCCCCCCGAATTCACTGTCTTCGCCACGCAGAACCCCATCGAACACGAAGGCACCTACCCCCTCGCCGAAGCGCAAAAAGATCGCTTCCAACTCAAAATCGAAATCGGCTACCTCGACCGCGCCGAAGAGATCGAACTCGCCCAGCGCCAGCTCAATGGCGATTCGCCCGAGTCCCGCCTCGCCCACGGAGCCGTCCGCCCCGTCCTCGCGGGCGGCCAACTCGTCGCCCTCCAAACCGCCCTCCGTCAGGTCCGCATGCGCGATGAAATGGTCGGCTACGTCGTCGAAATCGTCCGCCGCACTCGTACCGCCGAAACGTTGCTTACCGGAGCCGGCCCCCGCGGCACCCAAGCCCTCCTCGGTGCCGCCCGCGCTTTCGCCGCCCTCGAACAGCGCGACTTCGTCACCCCCGACGACGTCAAGCGCATCGCCTCCGCCGCCCTCGCCCACCGACTCATCCTCCGCCCCGAATTCGAAATCGAAGGCCTTACCGCCGCCGAAGTCATCGCCCAAATCCTCGCCCAAGTCCCCGTCCCTGTCTGATCGCCCCATATGACCGTCCCCACGCCCCGCCTCATCACCGCCACCGCCCTCCTGGCCCTCCTCATTGCCGGCCTACCCGCGCTCGCCCTCCCGGCCGCATCCCTCCTCCTCGCCATCGCCGCCCTCGACTACC
>JANODS010000012.1:0-21080 GCA_031412835.1 Acidobacteriota bacterium
AAACCAACCACCGAAGGGGTGGTCCGCGCGCCTTCCTGGTTGGGGATCACGACCGGCGACCCCGCTTCCATCACTGCGACGACCGAGTTCGTCGTCCCTAAATCGATTCCGATGATTCTGCTCATGATTAGATTCCTTGCCTCTTCCCTTAGTCTACTACAAGTATTGAATCTGCGTGTCTTGTTGTCAACATTAATTGCTGCCGCAAGCATGCAACTTTTAGCGCAAGGGCCGCTCGTCGCTGCCGCTTCGGACCTGGCACCGATTCTGTCGACGTACGTGGAAGCCCGGTTTACCTTCGGCTCGTCTGGTCAACTGGCCCGCCAAATCGAACACGGGGCCCCCTACGAACTTTTCCTGTCGGCGAACCGCGCTTATGCCGAGCAGTTAGTGCTTGGGGGCAAGGCGAAGCCGGAAGAGCTGCGCCCCTACGCCACGGGTCGGCTGGCGTTATGGTCTAAGTCGGGAAGTTACAAGCGTTTGGAAGATCTGCTCGATCCCGCTGTTCGACACATCGCGATCGCAAATCCCAATCACGCCCCGTATGGGCAAGCGGCCCGCCAAGCACTTGAGAAAGCAGGCTTATGGCGTCGCCTTCAGGCCAAACTCGTCTACGCCGAGTCGGTCCGGCAGACGATTCAGTTTGCCGAAAGTGGCAACGCGGATGCCGCCTTGACGGCTTGGACACTCGTGCATAATCGGGGTGGTGTGCTGCTTCCGGCGGAGCTGCATGCACCGCTGACCCAATACGGCGCGCCGGTGAATAGTTCCGCCTCGGGCCGGCGTCTATTGGCTTGGCTCGTCGGAGCGGAGGGGCAAAAATTGTTGCAGGCGGGAGGCTTGTTCCCCCCACCCTAGCGAACGGCGGAAACTCGCGACAACCTCACCCGGGCAGTAGCTTGCTGATGTCGTTATAGAGGACGAAAGCAACTACCATCATCAAGAACACAAACCCGAACTTGAAGACGGTCTCCTTCACTTGAATGCTCAGATCCCGGCGCATAATCATCTCAATCGCCAGCATCAGGATCGTTCCGCCGTCGAGAATCGGAATCGGCAACAGATTGAAGACTGCCAGATTCAGGCTCACCGCGGCCATCAACCCGATGAATGGGGCAATTCCTTCGCGGGCGGCGTCTCCACTGAGGCGTGCGATTCCAATGGGTCCTTCCAAGCTCTTGGCGGACATCCGGCGTTCGACCAGGCCCTGCAGGAACTGCAAAATCAAACCGGCGCTTCGGTAGTTCTGCCGGACCGACTCGTTGAACGCATCCGCCATGGGCAGTTGCACGTAGGTCACACGCGCGGAGAGTTGCACGCCGAGCATATAACGCTTGTTCGGGCCGTCGGTGACGACGCTGGGCGTCATGGCTGCCTTCTGGATTGCGCCGCCCCGATTGTAGGTTAGCTCCACGGGCTTGCCTTGCCCGTCGCGGAGCATCTGCAGGAGCATTTGTGTCGAACGAAGCGGGATACCGTCCAGCGCGACGAGAAGATCGCCGGACTTGAGGCCCACTCGCTCGGCCTCCATCTTCGCGCTGACACCGCCGAGTTGAATCTCGTGCTGCTCCCCCCAGCCTATCGTTCCCACACCCGTCTGATCGTGCAGCGCGGGCGTCAACGTGGCCACTACCTGTTCTGTCCCTCGGCTCAAAACCACCGGGACAGGCCGATTGGCCGCCGCGATCTCCGCCAGAGTGACGTCCTCCCAAGTGGGGTCCGCAATATTGTCGAATCGAGCGATCCGATCCCCTTCCTTCACGCCCGCCTTGGCCGCGACCGAGTCTTTGGCGATGAACCCAACGAAGGCCGGACCATCCGAGCCTACGACCTTCGGATATCGGTACATAAACAAACCAGTAAGTAAGATGAGCGCCAGCAAAACGTTCATGCCAGGGCCCGCGAAGGCAATGATCATCCTCTGCCACCGCGGCTTGGCCTGGAAGCTACGCGGATCCTCCACCATCGAGTCAGGAGTACCGTCCTCTCCAGTTTGCTCGCCAGTCATCTTGACGTACCCGCCAAACAGAATCAGCGAAACGCGAAAGTCCGTCTCTCCCCTTCGAAACCCGAACAGTCGAGGCCCGAATCCGAAAGAGAAGGCTTCCACGCGAACGTCAAAGAATCGAGCCGCCCAAAAATGACCCAGTTCATGAATCAAAATCATGATCCCGATCAGGACGAGCACCCACCAGATATTTTGAAAGAGAACCATACTTCGCCTACCTTACAAACCTTTTCTGTCCGCGATCAATTGCGCCGCCTCGCGGCTTGCTCGGTCAATCTCTAGTACCTCTTCGACGGACCGCGGAGTCCGGATGGGTACTTTTTGTAACGTCTCTTCGACAATTTCCGCGATTCCCGGAAAGGAAACCCGTCCTGCCAAAAATGCTCCCACCGCGATCTCATCAGCGGCATTCAGAGTGCAAGTAGCTGATCCACCAACAGTTTGCGCCTCATAGGCCAACTGCAGAAGGGGGAATTTTTGCAGATCAGGCGGCTCAAACTCCCAGGTTCTGGCCTGGGACCAATCCATACGCGGCACCGGGGCCGTCGCCCTGGCAGGGTAGGTCAGCGCATACTGAATCGGCATCCGCATATCGGTCGTTGAGACTTGGGCAATCACGGACCCATCGTTGAACTCGACCATGGCATGGATCGAGGACTGCGGGTGGACGACGACTTCGACATCCGACGGCGCAAAGTCGAACAGCCAGCAGGCTTCGATCACCTCGAATCCTTTGTTCATCATGGTCGCCGAATCAATCGTGATACGCTGGCCCATCTTCCACGTTGGATGATTCAAAGCTTGGGCAACGGTTACTTTTTTGAGATCCTCGCGGGGCGTTTGGCGAAACGGTCCACCGGAAGCGGTCAGGATGAGCTTGGTAACTTCGTCCCGCCGGCCAGCCCGCAGGCATTGATGGGCACCATTATGCTCGCTATCGACAGGAATCATCTCGGTGCCGACGGCCCGGCAGGCATCCATGACGAGTTTTCCACTCGCTACGAGTACCTCCTTGTTGGCCAACCCGATTGTTTTTCGATGGCGTACGGCTTCGTAGGTCGCTGCAAGCCCGGCGACTCCGACAATGGCGGACATAACAATGTCCACCTCAGGGGCGGTCGCAACGGCAACTCTGGCTTCGGCCCCAGCTTCCAACTGGGGAACGGAAACTCCCGCGGCGATCAGCTTTTCCTGCAACTGGTTCTGTAATTCCGGGGTTGCCACCACAGCGACACGCGGAGCGAACTCGCGGATCTGCTCGACGAGAAGGTCAAGATTGCTCCCGGCAACAAGAGAGTACACCGAAAAGCTATCCCGCCGCCGACGGACAACGTCAAGTGTGCTGGTTCCAATTGAGCCAGTCGATCCAAGTAAGGTCAGTGACTTCATCCGATAGACAAGCCTATGGTATCACTCACTTTGACTATTGTTGGGGAGAAGAGAAGCAGCCTGGGGTAGGAAACCCCGAAGGGCGACGGGAGGGATGCTTCAGGGGTCTATATTGAGGTTAGTCTCGCTTTGGTGGGAGTTGCCCCCCCGTCTTACTTTCAATAGTAGTATATGATTTTTGGAATCGCAAGACTTTTTTTGTGAAAAATTGAAGAATCGTCGCTAGGCCGTCGCCTTGCCCTTCACTTCGACCCCGGCGATTCCTTCTAACACCTTGATTGTGCTACAGATATCCTCGTCGCCGACTCCGTGGGTGATGGCGTCTTGGAAGAGCTGATGGGTTAAAGAAGTTAAAGGAAGCGGCACTCCGATGTCTTTTGCCGAGTCCAGCATGAGGCCGATATCCTTGTGCATCCACTTTACGGAAAAATTTGTGGAGAAGTCGCGACGGAAAACGTAGGGTGCTTTGAAGGAGATTAGGCCGCTCCGGGCGGCGGAGTTGCTGAGGATGTCAACCATCAATTCAGGATCAACACCGGCCTTGGTTGCCAGCACCATTCCTTCGTTGAAGGCCTGCAACAGATTGGAGAGGATAAGATTTTGTGTGAGCTTGGCGTTCATCCCCAACCCGGGGCCGCCACAATAATAGAGTTGCTTGCCCATCGGCTCAAAGTACGGCTTAACCGACTCGTAGACCGCCTGATCGCCGCCGATCATAAAGGTCAACGTCCCGCCCTCCGCTCCCGGTTTCGATCCGGTACACGGGGCGTCGAGAAAATGAACCCCCTTCTCCTGGCAACGTTCCGCGGCGGAGCGGCTGTAGGAAGGTGCGACCGTCGACGCGTCGACGATCACGGTGCCCGGTTTGGCACCCGCGAGGAGTCCGTCCGCACCAAACACGATCGATTCGGACATTGCCGTATCGCCTACGATCAGGAAAATGCAGTCAGCCCCTTCCGCCACTTCTTTGGGCGTCGAGCAGGCTTTCGCGTTGGAGCGCCCCGCGGCCAGTTCCGTTGCTTTGGCCGCCGTATGGGACCAGAGAGCCACATCGTGGCCCGCGTCAAGAAGATGCCGGGCCATGGGGTGACCCATGATGCCCAATCCGAGAAAACCGAGTTTCGCCATAACTCGGCTATTGTATCGCTAACGGAGGTTGCCGAGAAGGCGCAGTACCACCAAATCGGAGGGTTGAAAGGTGGTCGACGGAATCATTTGTTGGTCATCTTCGCCATGAACGATATGAGTTCGTACGAGGGATCGAAATTGGTCGATCGAAACACCGAGGGCTTCGGCCGCTTCTGACTCGGAATAATATGACTTCGACGCTCTGGTAGCTAGCATTGTTTGGGTCCTCGCCGCCTTGATATAACCCATTGTAAGGAGGAAGCGGCGCAAGCCCAATCAGCAAGAGTCCCTAGAAAGGATTGGTTTTCTCCTGACTAATTGCAGGCACGGGCACTCCGTTCGACCGAACTACCCACCCGATTCTGTAAGGTGATTCGCAGGTTCTCGACGGCGACCGCATTCGTAGAGGCCGGAACTGGAATTGGAAGATCAATCTGGAAGGTGCCCCCGGTACGAACACTAAGGTCGTTGCCGAAGAAATCCGCCGCGTAGGAGGCGATGTTGAGATCTTTGACCTCACTACCGTTTAGAAAGGCCGTGACGCCCTTCAGCTCCCGCGTCGAACTGAATCCCGTCAAGCGGACGTTCAATTCCCCCGCCACCACGGCGAAGCACGCGTCGGTTAGTACAGGCGGAGCCTGCAACACGGCGACGATGGCCGCCCCCGGCAATGCCTTGACTTCTTCTCCGGCGATCATCAAGCGCTCTACCCGTGTCTGGATGGTTCCGGCGACCGAACCCGAGCTCGCCACCGTCGTCGTAAGCCGCCGCATACCGGCCGGAATTACGAAGTTGAGGCTTCGTCGGCCGTTCGCGGAAAACACGACCGCGGGATCGGCTTGGTTCGCCTGCCCATCGGCGCTCCCAGTTTCGGGCGTGTTCGTAAGCGTCAGCGTACCGGAGATCGGCAGCGGATACGGATTGTCGAGTTGCAGCGTAACCGGTAGGGCTCGGCTAGGAGCTACAACCGAAGTTTGCGGATCAACGAGTCGCATGCCGGGAAGCGACGGTATTTTGGACGTCAAGGTGCAAGTGCGACGCGCCGCGGCTCGCCGGGAATCTTCCAGCACCACCGCGAACTCCGTCGTCCCCGCACCGACCGGGGTGCCGGAGAACCTTCCGTCGCTACTGAGAGTGATCCCGGCTGGCAGGCGGCCCTCGACGCTGAATCGATACGGTTCCACTCCCCCATCGGGAAGCGCATGGGTCCTGTAGAATGAACCCACAGTTGCATCCGCGAAAGGGCAGTTCCCCAGCAATCGCAACGGCTTGGGTTCGGTAAAGAACTCACATTGTTGGGTCGCGCTCCGGCCGACTCCGTCTCGCACCTGCAGGGAAAAGACCGCCGTGCCTGGCTTCCTCGGGCTGCCAGCGAGCTTGCCCAACGAGGAGAGACTCAGCCCCTCGGGAAGGGCTCCATTCAGGCTCCATACCAACGGCTCCGTCCCGCCAATCGCCGAGAGACTCGTTTCGTAGCTCTCCCCCAGTTTTGCTGGCGGCAGCGGGCAAGCCGAAATGCTTAACGCTGCCCGAAGTACCGACACGGCGCACGGCTTGGCGGCGCTGAAGCCTTGGCGGTCTCGCACAACCAGTTGGAAAGCGTAGGACCCGGATGCATTTGCTGAACCCCGCAACTCTCCCTCCGGGCTCAACGTCAACCCTGGGGGGATCGCCCCGACCGCACTCCAAGTATATGGACCGCTGCCTCCGGAGGCAGTTAGACCGAGCGCCACGCGCTCTCCCGTTTGCACCGCGCTCAGCGGGCAGGAGTTTTGAATCGTGAGTGCCTGGCTGCCGACAGTCAGGTTGCAGTTCGTGCGACTGGTTCGGCCGAGGGCGTCGGCCACCTCCAGCGCGAAAACGAAACGTCCGGTGCTTCCCGGGATCCCGCTCAGTAGGCCGGACTCAGACATTCGCACTCCCGTCGGCAACGCCCCCTGCGCCGTCCAGCGGTATGGCGCCGGCCCGCCCCCAGCCCGTACCATCTCTTCATAAGGCACCCCTTCCGTGCCCCACTCGCTCGGGCACGCCGCTACGGTGAGCTGCTGAAACGGCTGCCTCACATTTAAGGTGCAGGTCCGCATGCCAGCTTCCGTATCGGTACGCATGCTCCCTGCCACTCGCAACAAAAAGTTATAGGATCCGCCGCGATTAGGCACGCCGGAAAGAACGCCATTCTCGGCCAAGTTCAGTCCAGGCACCGCGCTCGCGCCGTTCTCGCCCCACGACCAAAGATAAGGCCCCGGACCGCCCGTGGCGAGAAGTGCTTGGCTATAGGAAACTCCGACCGTTGCGTCGGGCAAGGGGCAACTTCGGCTCGAGATTTCTAGCGATACCGGTACCACGCGCAAGATCAGCCGCTGCACCGACGTTTCGTCGACGCCATCGACACGACTCGTCACCGTGGCCGTAAACTGATAGCTGCCAACGCTCGTCGGCGTTCCTGATAGCACTCCGGCCGGGCTCAGAGTAAGCCCGGGAAGGGTTTGCCCCGGATCGGGCAGAAGCGTCCAGCGGTAGCTGGCACCACCTTCGGCCTTTAAGGTCGTCGAATAGGCGGTGCCAACTCGGGCATCCGGTAGGAGATTTGCCGACGTGATCGTCAAGCCCGGGCTCAACTGCCCATCGCGAGCCCGAAAGAGATAGCGTCCAATCGTAGGTGAGTTCAGCCGACGCCGAGCCAGCGCCAACGGGCCGTTGTCGAGAAACGCCCCCACGACCAAGGAACCGGGCAACTGGTAGCTCGTGCCGGGCTCGCCAGAGCCATTCGACCAGCCGGCCGCCGCCGGAACTCCGCCGAGTCCCCCAACACCGCTTGAAGCATCGCCGGTCTCCCACGAAATCCGCGCATAATTGAACTCCACATCGAAGTTCCCGGAACCGGTATCGGAACGGTCGATCAGAATTACCTGAAAACTGTTTTGCTTCTCGTCATGCTGCGCAAAGTATCCAACGTTGATGTAGTTCGCGCCAAAGGCCGCTCGCCCGTTGACGACATCTTCGCCATACGTGACCAATGAGGAGCGCTCGCCCCTCGTGTCAACATCAGCAAAAAACGGCGCGATGATCTCGGTCCGGGTGCTTTCGAGTCCAAAAGGCGTAAACGTAGAAAGCGAACGGTCGAAAGTGATGTTCCCGTTGTTGTTCACCCAACATCCGGCGCGCAAGCGTCCAAAGAAGTTAATGGGGAACGGCAGGGCGACGAAAGCGCTGGATCCATCGTCATTCCTCGGCACGGACCGGGACTTAAAGCCAGGAAGGTCTCGAATTGCCTGCGCTTGCACTCCCAACGGAAAGGCGAGACTGCTCATGAGGACGACAATCAAGGGCAATGCCGAGTTTCGACGTCGTACTTTGACGGGGACCGACGGCTCGATCAAAGGCGTCGGCTCACCCCGCTCCGCTTCAAGAGCCATACCAAGCGCCAATAGGTTTTCAGAAAAAACCTGCTCTTCCCTTAGTTCGTTGCGTTCGTGATTCGTCTTCATTAGCGTATCTCCTGCTCCTGGCCTGGCAATATCGAGAACTGAATTGCCCCATCCTCAATCCCGACCACATAGATTTGCTGCTTCGTGTTCTCTTGCAGCCGGAACAGCCCGCTCCGACCCATTTGCCAAACTCCCCCGGGAACACAATCGCAGTTTGCGATTCCAGAGACCTGGCCGGAATCGTCGAAAATCCGGATCTGGCCATCGCGATACGCGACCAACAGCCACTGACCATTCGGGGCCCACGCCGCGCCGACTGCGCCTTCGGCGGTCTCAATTTGGCTGGGGTTGGGTGCGGCAGCGTCCAGCAACAGCAAGGAACCGGCCTCCTGGACTACCGCAAGCCGGGACTCCCCCGGACGGAAGGCCGCTACCGATACGCCCTCGGCCAGCGCCATAATCTCATTGTTTCGAGCCCAGATGAAGGCTACATTCCCGCGGCGCAAGATCGCTTCGGTGGCGTTGTCTGCAAGCGCCAACGCGCTGAGTCGCTCTTCCGAGTCAATTTTGCGGGATACTGCTCCGTCACTTGCCCGGTAAATCGCGCAGCCCGGCTTCAAGTCTCCGCACGCCAGCCATGCCGACCCCTCCGCACTCCATACAACGCGGGCCCAGTCCTGGACCCCGAGCTCAATCGTCCGAGTCATCGCCCAGTCCCGATTCCATTCGAGCAGTCTCCACGAGCCGTCAACCTGCACCAACGCCCGGGAATCCACCGCGGGCCACGCCGCTTGCACCGACGCCGGCCACACCTCTCTTCCAAGATTGAGCCGTCCGCGCACTCCTTCGATTGCGATCAATCGCCCCGAAGCCGGATCGGCAACGATTCCTAATGTAGGAGCGGATATCCGGGTGACCTCGGCCGAACTGGTCCAAGAAAAAGCTAAACTCGCGATCAGAAGAATGCAGCGCATAAATCGTCCTTCGGGGACAACTGTCCCTGTTTGCAAATCGGCCGATGCGGCGCGAAACTTTACCCCGTCGCCGCGAACCCTTCTAGATGCTAAAGTAAAAACTGCGTAACCTCCGCGCGGCCCTGTGCGCCTTTTCCGCTGAGGTAGTGCGTTCTCAACCCTACCGAAGTCGAGGCAAAGAACTTTATGTCGGCGATACTTAATCCGACCCCGCAACCGACCCCCCCGGGCCAACCAGAACGATTGGCACCCGCACTTCCGCCGGAGGCTCCGCCCAGCGGCAAAGGGAAATTATTATTAATTCTCGCGCTGGTCGCGGGAGGCGCTTGGGCCGCCTACGAGTATGGCTATAAGCCTGCGGAAGCGCAAAAAGCCCAGAGCGCCGCCGTTGTCATTCCGACGACCACCGTCACCCGCGGCACGCTAGAGAAACGACTTCGGATTACCGGGGGTACCGCCGCGCGCAATTTTGCGAACGTCACCGCTCCCATGATTCGCGGCCCCGAGGGCAATCGCCCCATGGTCCTCCTGAAGATGATCACTTCTGGCGCGGTAGTTAAGAAAGGGGATCTGCTCGCTCAGATTGACGGGCAAAGTCTGCAAGACCACATCGACGACGTCCGCGACACCGTCGAAGCCGCGAGTGCGGATGTCCGCAAACGGAAGGCGGAACTAGAGATCGACTGGAAAAACCTGGAACAGACGATTCAGGTCGCCAAGGCCGATTTGGACAAGGCGAAACTCGAAGCGTCGGCGGGTGAAGTCCGGACCGAAGTGGAACGCCAATTGTTGCAGTTGGCCGAGGAAGAGGCTCAGGCCCGATATAAGCAGTTGCAGACCGACCTGGGAAACACCAAGAAACTGCAAGAGGCCGACCTTGCGATTTTGAATTTCACCCTTGAACGCCACAAGCGCCATTTAGGCCGCCACGATGCCGACGTGAAGCGTTTCGTGATTTTCGCCCCTATGGATGGTTTGGCCGTTCTGCAGTCGACTTGGGGCGGAAGCAGCATGCGGACGATCGAGACGGGAGATTCCGTTTCGCCGGGGCAACCGTTCATGAAAGTCGTGAACCCCGCCAGCATGATGCTCGATGCCAAAATCAACCAAGCTGAAAGCGATGAATTCCGGATTAGCCAGCCCGCGCAGATGCGCTTGGATGCCTTTCCCGGCATGCAGATGACCGGCAAGGTATTTAGCATCGGTGCCATTGCGACGGGTGGGTGGCGTCAAAATGCCTACATTCGCAGTATTCCGATCAAAGTCGCCTTCGACGGCTCCGATCCTCGCTTGATTCCGGATCTTTCCGGTTCTGCCGATGTCGTCCTGGACAAAGTTGAAAATGCCCTTTTGGTTCCCAAACAGTCTGTCTACACCGAAAACGGAAAGTCGTTTGTGGAAGTTAAAAGTGCTAATGGGTTCGTGGCCCGCGAAGTTAAGGTGGGATTAGTCAACGATACACATGCCTCTATCGTCAGCGGCGTGAGCGAAGGCCAAGAGATTCGTCTCCACAGGTAGGGGGGAGGCCCCCTATTCGCCTCCTGGAACGAGTTCCGCCGCACGGTCGTCGGGACTCTCTTGCTGTTTTTCCAACTCGATCTGCTCCTGGCACTTAACGCAGTAGTTTGCCCAGGGGATCACGTTAAGTCGTGCCATCGAGATAACCTCGTCGCACTCGCCGCAAATGCCGAAGCTTCCGTCGTCCATTCGCTGGATGGCGGAACGAACTTGTCGCAAGTCCAATGCAGTCTGGTGCAAGAGCCCGCTCTGGAACTCGCGATCCACGAGTTGCAATCTCGCATCGAACTCATCGGGCGAAACTTGAACTTCCAGGTCGTCGCGCCTAGCTAAGCGGTCCTGGAGTTCAGTCTGCTTCGCGAGCAGCATTTCATGGAATTTCTGTCTTTCGAGTTGAGTCATTTAGGAAGGTACATCCCCATTGTACGGCGAAACGGCGCGCGGCCCGGTTACCGCCAACGGCCTTCGAGTGGCAATGCCGGATCCGCAATAGACTGGAACATTCCGACTCGAACGGTATCAGTCCCTTTCATCGTCAGCAAAGGGATCAGCCCTTCGGCGATCATGCCCTCCGCAGCCTTCAACGTCAACAGGACCTCGGCGCAGGCCTTCACCTCCGAACTTCCGTACTCCACGAACGTGTGCAGCGGCAAGCTCTCGATGTTCTGGAACTGCCCTGGCTTCATGTCCCATTGATTCACCGAAAAAGCGTAGGCGATCAACTGCACGCAGGCGTACATCGGGTTCCCCCACAAGTAACCATCGTGCACAGACGTTCGGTTTGGCATCTCCTCAAACGGAAACGTCTCGGTTGGATTCGACAACCGCCCGTAGGGCAACCGGAGGAGGAAACGCGGAAGCGCCAGCCCGATGCGGCGGGCCTCGGGTAACTTTCTCATCTCCGCCCACACGGGGTTCCCCGCTTCCCACTCTTCCATGTGACGAAGATCTTCGGGGTTCTTAACTCCGAGAATGGATGGGTCGGCACCGGCGATGATCGGGGCACCGGCCTGATCGGCAATCATGGCGAGCCGGGCGAGCAATTCGATCTCTTCAATCCATGGCCTGAAATAGAGGTCTACGCCTAACAAAGACCATGGTTCGCCCTGGACGGGCTGTTTGACGAGCAATCGGAAGAGTTCGGTAGCGCGCAAGTCGCTCGCCGTTGCCAAATCCGAAAAGATCTCCGCCTTGCTCACGTCAAACAGGTAGATTTTAAGTAGACGGTCAGTTTCGGTATGGCGGACTAACCAATCGAGAGCCCGCCACGAACTCTCCAAACTCTGCAGCAAAGGTTGGTGAAGGAACGCCCTCATTTGGCCCGCGATCGTGAGGTCCAATTCGGCCAGGAGCTTATCCTGCTCTGGATTCTTATTGTTTTCCAGGTGCGGCGCGACTAAGTCGTGCACATAGGCGAGCAACGCATCGGCCGGCTTTCGCCGCGGAGCGTTCGCCGGCGCGGGGGAGCCGCCCTCCACGATGGCGTCGAGCAAACTCCCGGTGAGTATGTCGCTCGAAGCACGGGCCGGGGGAGCCTCCGGTGCCCGCGCCAACCCGCCGAGAATCTCATCGGTCGTAGCTTTGAACGTCGCCGGGTTCGCTAGCCGCTTCCGCATTTGCTTCAGAGCGTGGAAGAGTGGCTGCGTCTCCAGAATCCGATCCGGGTGAAAATCTTCGAGCTCTTTGATATCGATGTCCGCCGTCGCCCCTTCGGAGCCGAGCGGGAGGCGCAGTTGGACTTTCAGGTCGCGCATCGCCGTATCGATCTCGTCACGGTCAATAAACACCGGCCTTCTACCGGTTAGCGGTTCCACGATTCCGCGGCTCGTGCGGCCGGAAAAATCGCCAAGCAAAAGGATGTGGAACGGTGCATCGGGTTCTGGCCGAGCCGTCGTCTTGCGCTGCGGATCGACGTCGAGAAATACTTCTGCCATTGGAGTTTTCGGCATTGTGTCCCCGATTATACACGGGGCCGGTGTAATATGACCCAAGAACGATCCGGCGTTATGGAATTTTAGTTTCGATTTCGCGCTTCGTTTCGGGAGAGCACGCCAACTTATTTCCGATGATTCCAATCTGAGGCCGTTCTCGTCGGTCACTACCGCCGATATCGACCAGCTTCGTGCCCGGTTGGTTGAACTTGACTATCGAGAATTGACGTTCCGCAAGATCTTGCCGTCATTCCTGCAGGGAGATGCGACCCAGCCCGGTACCTTCCCGATCTTGCAACATTTGCGGACGCCGGATCCCTCGTTGGCCATTGTAATGCGCCTCTTTATTGGGGAACTCCCCGTGCCAGAAGAGGATTGCCGAACCGCCCTCGGAGATTCCTTGTTCCAGCGGTTATTGGCGGCTGACTTCCTAGGGCGCTCGGATCTTGGAACGACATGCCCTTACTCCATCGCCCCGCTCAAAGATCTCTTCATCATCGCCGACCGAGCCATCGAACAACGGCGCGCGTTGAATAAGAATCTGGTCATGTCCGCGGGTTCCAGCTCGACAACCCTCGTCAACGCCACTCCGCGCAGACCCGTTCGCAGGGCCCTCGACGTGGGCTGCGGAGGGGGAATTCAAGCGTTGCACCTGGCGGCGCATGCCGATAAGGTGGTTGCCGTCGACATCAACGAACGGGCGCTCAACTTCGGACGATTCGCGTCTCTCCTCAACGGCATCGACAATATTGAATACCGTCAATCTGATTTTTTCGGCGCGGTTAAAGGCGAAAAGTTTGATCTAATCGTGTCCAATCCGCCATTCGTGATCTCGCCCGAGTCGACCTTTCACTACAGGGATGGCGGCCTAGGCGGAGACCGGGTAACTGAAACCGTGATCCGCAACGCGGGGGCGCATCTCGAAGAAGGCGGGATTAGCGTTACGGTTTGTGAATGGGCCTCCCTGAAGGGAGCCTCTGCCAATGAACGGATGCAGAGCTGGACCGCGGGAAACGGTTGCGACATCTGGATTTCGTACGGCACTCCGGTAGAACCCAGCCGTTACGCGCTGACTTGGCTCCAGGGTGGTCATAGTCACGTTACGGTGGAGCAATACGCGGCGAAATACGACCAATGGGTCGCTCACTACGAAGCCCTCGGCATCGAATCGATGCAGACCGGCTTGGTCGCGATGCGGAAACGAACGGGAGAGAATTGGTTCTACGCCGATGAAGCTCCAGACCTGATGCGCGGCCGATGGGGCTCGACGCTGCTCATGATGTTCGATATCCTGGACAATCTTAAGAACTGCTCGCTCGACGAACTGATCGATCAACCCTACAAGCTCGCCCCGCAGGCTCGCATGCGTCATATCTTGGCCCAGGATGGCGGTCGGTGGGGGCAAGTCAGCGCCGAACTACTGCTTGAAGAACCCCTGAACTATAGCGGGCGAGTCGATCACCACATCGCCGGACTTTGCGCCAAGTGCGACGGCACGGCGACGATCCGTCAACTGATTGTCGAAATGGCCGAATCTTTAAAGATGCCCTTTGAAAAGGTTCAAGGAGCTGTTATGCCGGTGCTCATGGGACTCTTCACGCGCGGCTTCCTTCTCCCCGCTGGCATCGTGCCACCGGTCTTAGGCCAGGCCCCCACCGCGTGAGTCTCCCGCTCGCTGGCATCCGCGTCCTCGACTTCACCCGCGCCGTCGCTGGCCCCTTCTGCACCATGATGCTCGCCGACCTCGGCGCCGAGGTGTGGAAGATCGAAGAACCCGGCGCGGGAGACGAAACCCGGCAGTGGGGGCCCCCCTTTTTTGAAGACGACAGCACCTACTGGCTGGGCCTGAATCGAAACAAAGACAGCTTCTTTCTCGATCTCAAATCGGATCGGGAGCGGGTGTTAGCGATGGCTGCCGCCGCTCATGTCGTGGTCGAAAATTTTCGCCCAGGCGTCATGGATCGGCTGGGTCTGGGCTATGGTGATCTTAGCGCGGACAACCCCCAAATCATCTACGCTTCGGTGAGCGGATTCGGCCCCGAGTCAAAGCAACCTGGCTACGACCTCATCATCCAGGCGCTAAGCGGGCTCATGCACACGAGCGCACTGCCGGGAGCCGAGCTAGGTAAGACTTCGTTCCCTGTCGCGGATATCCTAGCGGCGCTGTTCACTGGGCAAGCCATTCTGGCGGCCCTCGTTAGGAAGCAGGACACCGCCGAGGGGGCCCGGATTCACGTCTCCTTGTTTGAAAGTCTGCTCAGCGCCATGTCGCCCCTCACCTCGGCGGCGCTGCTTGCGGGAGTCGATCCCCGCCCGGCCGGGCTCGGTCTGGCCAACATCGTTCCCTATCAGGTCTTCCGTTGTGCCGATGGCAATCTCGCCGTCGGGGTGCCCAATGAACGCATCTGGGTACGTTTCTGCGCCGAGATGGGTCAGCCCGGCTGGGCCACGGACCCTCGCTTTGATGGAAACGCATCCCGGGTTAAACATCGGTCAGAGCTGATCGAATTACTCATCCCGTTGTTCGCGGCGGATTCGAAACTCAATTGGCAACAACGGCTCGATGCCGCCGGCGTGCCGAATGGAAGCGTCCAAACCGTTGCCGAAGCTCTACGATCAATTACCCCATGGACGCTCGAAGGCGGGCTCCCCGCCGCGCCCAACCCCATGCATATCTCCGATTGCGAAATGCCTCGGCGGAGGCCACCACGGAAGCCCAAACTCTCCGACTAGCTTCATTACAGTTGATTCACAATCGTTCACCGGCATTGCCCCCGAGAGGTCTTTGTGTTGTAATCGCTCGAACCACCTGGGAGGTTCTATGTTGAAAACTTGTCACGCCCTCTTTGCGCTCATGCTCTGTGCGGCCTCCGCCGTCCTCGCCCAAGATACGCGCGGCCGCGTCCAAGGCCGAGTTTCTGACGCCACCGAAGCCGTCGTCGTCGGGGCCTCCGTCGTTCTGAAGAACGACAATACCGGCATCCTCGCCACCCAGCAAACCAGCCCCGCCGGTCAATACCTCTTTGACCTTGTCCAGCCCGGTAACTACACCGTCACGGTCGAACTGTCCGGCTTCCGCAAGTACGTCCAAAAGAACATCCTCGTCCAGGCCCGCGCCGACGTCACCGTCGATGCACGCCTCGAAACCGGCTCCACCAAAGAGTCCATCACCGTCGAAGCCACTCCCATCTCCGTGCAGTTCAATACCTCCACCATGGGCCTCACGCTCGACACGAAGATGACCAACAATCTTCCCATCATCCATCGCAACCCCTTCCTCCTCGTCAGCCTCAACCCCGCCACCGTCATCCGCTCCTCCACCGAGCAGAGCCCCTTCCACCATTGGGCCGCTTCCCAGTTCGACGTCGGCGGCAACACCAGCACCAAGAACGACATCATCCTCGACGGCTCGCCTTCTATGACCGGCCAGAAATCCTCCTACACTCCTCCCATGGACGCCGTGCAGGAAGTCAACCTCCAGCAAAACGCCGTCGATGCCGAGTTCGGCCACTCCGCCGGCGGAGTCCTCAGCGTCTCGATGAAATCCGGGACCAACAACCACCACGGCACTATCTACTACCTCGGACGCAATCCAGCCCTTAACGCCCTCGCCGACCGCATCACCCAGCGCGCTAACCTGACCCGCCAGAACGTCTGGGGCGGCACCATCGGCAGTCCCATCAAGAAGAACAAACTCTTCAACTTTTTGTCCTACGAAGCTTGGCGCACCATCGAACCGCGCAGCGCCTTCAATACCCTGCCCACCGACGCCGAACGCACTGGTGACTTCTCCCGCTCGCTCAACACCGCCGGCGGTCGCCGCACCATCTTCGACCCCTACACCACGGTCGTTAACCCCGATGGCACCGCCACCCGTACCCCCTTCGCCGGCAACGTCATCCCGAACAATCGCATCGACTCCACCTCCCGCCGCATGATAAGCGACCTCTGGAAACCCAACGGTCCCGGCAGTGGCCCCACCCAAGTCAATAACTTCATCGCCGGCTTCGCCAATCGCTTCCGCTACTGGAACATGAGCGACCGCGTCGACTACAACGCCACCGACAAGCTCAAGTTCTTCGGGCGCTACAACCAGTTCAGAACCTTCACCGCCCAGGACGATTACACCGCCGGTTCCCTCGCCCAACCGCCGGACGGCTCCAAACGCCACTCCCTCAGCTTCTCCGGCGATATGGTCTACGCCCTCAACGCCTCCACCGTCCTCAATATCCGCGGTGCTTTCAACTCCATCGTCGATTCCTTCGGCGTCCCCTCCGCCACCCTCAAAGAGGCCGATCTCGATAAGTTCTGGCCCGGCAACTCCTGGTACAAACCCTACCTTGGCGGCCTGCCCGATATCTACTATCCCGGCGTCAATGTCACCCAAGGCTCCACCACCACCCTCGGCCGCACCGGCTACTGGTATCAGGAACCCAACTCCTGGAACATTGATGCGAAAATGTCGAAGAACGTCGGCAAGCACTACGTCAAAGTTGGTGGCGAATACCGCCGCGAAAACGTAAACGCCTCGCGGCCCCGGCCTCCCGTCTTCAACTTCGCCCCGGCCCTCACCGCCAACACGTTCCTCAATCCCAACATCAACCTCTCCGGCGACGGATGGGCCACCATGCTCCTCGGTGCCATGAACGGCGGCTCCAACTTCAGCTCCATCCCCATCCAACGCCCTCGCGTCAACTTCATGGCGTTCTTCCTCCAGGATGACTTCAAAATCAGCCAGCGCCTCACCCTCAACCTCGGTCTCCGCTACGAATACTTCGGACCGATGACCGACCCAGAAAATCGCTTCTCCCGCTTCCTCGATCTCACGAATCCTATTCCTGAGTTCCAAGGCGCCAACGCTCCCCAGTTGCCTGCCGCCGTCACCGCGCTCCGCACCGCCGCGCCCATTTATAACGGGGCCTGGGTCTTCACCGACAAAGACAATCGCGGCTCCTGGAACGCCCCCAAAACGCTCTTCATGCCCCGCGCCGGCCTCGCCTATAAGCTCAACGATAAGTCCGCTCTCCGCATCGGCTGGGCCCGCTACATCATACCGGCTACCCTCACTGACGGCCTCGGCATCCTCGGCTCCGTCCCCCTGCCTGGCTTCGATGCCACCACCAACTCCATTGGCGAAATCCAGGGCGTCCCCCAGCAGTCGCTCTCGAACCCCTTCCCCGGCGGCCTCGTCCCCGTCACCGGAAAAGGCCTCGGTCGCTACACCAACCTCGGCAACGCGGCCACCTGGTACCAGCAGAACTTCACCCCCGGCGTCAACGATCGTTTCAACGTCTCGCTGCAACGGCAACTCCCCGGCAAAATCCTCGCCGACATCACGTTCTTCATGAATACCGGTCGCAGCCAGCCCTACACCTGGGACCTCAATCAAATCGACCCCCGCATCGGCTTCAATATCAAAACGGCCTCCACCCAGGCGGTCCCCAATCCGTTCTTCAATATCCTGACGCCCGAGAAGTTCTCCGGCCAACTGCGTACCCAACGGAACCTGCCCCTCGATCAACTCCTCCGGCCTTACCCCCAATACGGTGCCCTCAACCAGACGCTCACCGCTGGCCTGAACAACCGCTACCGCTCGCTCCAAATGCAGTTCCAGCGGCCCTTCGCCAACGGCTTTAACTTCACCGTCGGCTATAACTACAACCGCGAACGCAATGAAGAGTTCTTCGACCAACAGGATTTCTACCTCCTTAACCCGACCTATCAACCCGCCCGTAACGCCCGCCACCGCATCACCGGCGCAGCCATCTACGAAATCCCGTTTGGGAAAGGTCGCCGCTTCATGTCCGGCGCGCCCAAGGCCATCGACTACGCCTTCGGCGGCTGGTCCGTCGCCCCGTTGTTCACCTACAACACGGGCCTCTTCCTTCGCTTCGGCACCGTCACCGTCAACGGCGATCCCACCATCGACGAACCCACTCGCCAACGCTGGTTCGATACCTCGAAGTTCACCGTCCAACCCGCCTTCACTCGCCGTACCAACCCCTTCCAGTATCCGAAACTCGTCGGGCCCAACACCCTCAACCTCGATCTGACCCTCGCCAAAGAGTTCCGCGTCACCGAAAAAGTGAAGTTCGAAATTCGCATGGAAGGCTACAATGTGGCCAATAGCTTCTTTGGTTCCGATCCCGATCTCAACGTGAACTCGCCCAACTTCGGGCGGATCGTCACGCAGCGCGGAGGATTCTTTGGCCGTCAGCTTCAGTACACGGGCCGTATTATTTTCTAGCCTCATTCTCGCCCCGGCCGCCGCCCAGTTCACGGGCTCCGCGGCCTGCGCCGAATGTCACCAACCCCAATGGGCCGCGCAGAAACGCTCGGCCCATTCTTATGCCCTCTCCCGCCGCGCTGACGTCTGGTACTTCGGCGCCGGCCGCCAAGCCTCCACCCCCGTCTCCCGCTTCGACCCCGATCACTACCTCGAACACGGCCTCTCCCAATACACCCGTTCGAACTCCAAAGCCCTCACCCCCGGCCACGCCAACCCCAACGGCGTCAAATATCGCGTCTTCGATCCCGGAGCCCAGATCCTCCGCTGCTTTCAATGCCACACAACCGGTAAACTCGCGTTTTCACGCGAGTCGGGGATCCAGCCCGCCGAACTCGGCGTCCAATGCGAAGCCTGCCACGGGCCCGGTGCCGATCACAGCCAACTCCTCCGCCCCAAAATCCTCAACCCCGCCGGCCTCAACGATCTCTGCGGAGCCTGCCATCGCCAACCCCCCAAGCCCGGCGAAGACGTTAACTGGCAGGACCCCTGGAACGTCCGCCACCAACCCGTCTCTCTCAGCCAAAGCGCCTGCTTCCAGAAAGGCAACGTCAGTTGCATCACCTGCCACGACCCCCACTCCGGCGACGTAAAGTCCACCTGCGCCACCTGCCACCCCACCGTCACTCACAAAACCAAAATCACCACCCCATCCTGCGAATCCTGCCATATGCCCAAAGTCGCAGCCGGCCCCCAGCTTACTTTTTCGAACCACTGGATCGGAGTTTACGCTCCGCGGAAGCCGCTGCTGCCGCTTCCATCGTCCAAGGGTGCCCCACGCCCAACTGCGCGTTGAAGATCGTCCAAGCCCGCTCGTAGGCCTCGCCAGCCGGCTTCCCCCCCGCTTGTAGGATGTCCCCAAGATTGCTGGCACTCAACCCCGTTCGCACATGCCGCGGCCCCAGCGTGGTCTCCAAAATCGCTAGGCTCCGCCGCTGCACCGCCTCCGCCTCCCCCAACCGACCCTTCTCTAACAACTCGCTCCCCAAGTTATTCAACGTCGTCCCCAGCTCCGGATGCCCCCGCCCCAATGTCCTCTCCTGCATGGCCAACGCCTCCCGCAGCAAAGCCTCCCCCCGCGCCGTACCCTTCAGCAGCAACCCCAGGTCGTTCAAGTATCCCGGCAACCGCTCCCGCCGCAAAGCTTGCTCCAAATACTGCGGATCCCCCGTCAATTCCGTCCGCCGCGCCAGCGCCCGCGTCGTCGAAGCCTTGGCATACTCCGCCAACGCCTCCTCCTTCCGCCCCATCGCCGCCAATCCGTCCGCTAACAACTCGGCCGCCCCCAGCTTACGCAGCCAAGGCTCCGCCGCCGCCCACTGCCGCTCCCGCATCAGGAATAGCGCCACATCCCGCACTCCCGCTTCATCAGTCGCCCGAGCTTCATACAGCGGCAACAGCGCCCGCCAATCCACCGGCTGCCAAAGCTGCAACGCGAGCATCAGCGCCATCATCGCAGCCCCTCCCGTACCCGCCCCGTGAACGCCCGCAACAACGCCACCAACTGCCCCTTCTCCTCGGCCGTCAGGCCCAACGGCCGAATCTCCGCATCCCCGCCCTTCCCCTCGTTGTAAAACTCAATCACCGCCTCCAGCGTGGCCTTCGACCCATCATGAAAATACGGCGGCGTCTCCGCCACCTGCCGCAGTGTCGGCGTCTTGAACGCCCCCCGGTCCCGCTCCTCCCGCGTCACCGCGAACCGCCCGGCGTCTTCCCCCAAAGCCCCCGTCCGATGAAACTCCTCATCCGTCAAGTTCGGTCCCAAATGGCAAGCCCCGCAATTCGCCTTCCCCCGGAACAACTGCAAACCCGCCTGCTGCGCCGCCGTCAACGCCCCCCGGTCCCCCGCCACAAATCGGTCATAAGCGCTATCCCCCGCCAAAATCGTCCGCACGTAACTCGCTAGCGCCCGCGCCAACTCCTCCCGCGTCAACCCCACTCGCGCCGCCGCCTCCTCCACCCCCATCCCCATCTCCAACGGATTCGCAATCGGCTGCAAAACCTGCTCCTCCAGGCTCCCCGCCCGCCCGTCCCAGAAATGCGTTCTTCCGTAAGCCCGGTTCACAATTCGCGGGCTCCGGCGCGGCCCTCGCTGGTGCCCAATCCCCACTGCCCGCGCCTCCCGATCCGAAAACCCATACGCCGGATCATGGCAACTCGCACACGCCACCGTCCGATCCCGCGACAACCGCTTATCGAAAAAGAGCTCCCGCCCCTGCCGAATCCGACCCGCCTCCAACGGGTTCTCCGCCGGAGCCGGAACCAACTGGTCCAGCCCCAGCGGCACCGCGATGATCGCCATCAACAGCCACCAACTCACCGCATTACTCCGGCAGACCCAAGCTCAACAGCGCCCCACCCGCCGACACCGCCACAAACTGCTTGCCATCCACGGAGTAGCTGATCGGCGACGACGAA
>JANODS010000013.1:0-1246 GCA_031412835.1 Acidobacteriota bacterium
TTGGGAACGGAGAATGAGAACCTGCCGGGGTTCATTGTATTGTGCCCGGATGGTCTGCCGACGCAGGGCAATCAGAACTGGAGGAGCGCGTTTCTGCCCGGGGCGTTTCAAGCGACGCATATCGATACGCGCGAGGTGCAGATTGAAAAGCTGATTGAGAACATTCGAAACACGACGACGACGGCGAAGGAGCAGCGGCGGGAGTTGGATCTGCTGAAGGAGCTGAATCAGGGCTTTCAGGAGCGGCGGCAGAACGACGCGTTGTTGGAGGCGAGGGTGCAGTCGTTTGAGCTGGCTTATCGGATGCAGATGGAGGCCGACGATGCGTTCGATTTGACGAAGGAACCCGCTTCCGTGCACAAGCTTTATGGTGAGGGGATGCAGGCTCGGCAGATGATGATTGCGCGGCGGCTGTTGGAGCGGGGGGTGCGGTTCGTGCAGGTGTGGCATGGGGCGGGGCAGCCGTGGGATAGTCACGACGACATCAAGACGAACCATGGGCGATTGGCGCGGGAGTGCGATCAGCCGATTGCGGCGTTGTTAAAGGATTTGAAGCAACGGGGGATGTTGGAAGACACTCTAGTGCTGTGGGGCGGAGAGTTTGGGAGGACGCCGACGGTGGAGTTGCCGGACCTGGGGGCGAACACCGGGATGGTGAACGGTCGGGATCATAACCCGTACGGGTTTAGCATGTGGCTGGCGGGCGGTGGGGTGAAGAAGGGGCTGGCGTATGGGGCGACGGATGAGTTTGGGTTTGCGGCGGTGGAGAACAAGGTGCATGTGCATGATCTGCACGCGACGATGCTGCACTTGTTGGGCTTCGACCACGAGAAGTTCACTTATAAGTACGCGGGGCGCGACTTCCGGTTGACGGACGTGCATGGGCGGGTGGTGAGGGACCTGCTGTCGTAAGGAAGATGAGTTCGATCATCCTGAGATGCGGTCGCGAACGGCTTCATTCCGGAGTAGATCAGCCAAGCTCCAGCAGCAACGATGACAATCGCCATCGCGTTCGCCCCTTGCTGTTGGTCGAAGTTGTTGGAGACTGGTCGACCTCTTCCCACAAGATTCTGAAGCTGTGAAAGAACGACAATCGAGCCGATGACAACTTTCCACCATAATGGCTTTGCGCGTCCAGTGGTCATGTCGAAGGATAGCACTGGATTGATTTGCAATGCCGTCCGCGGAGAGGAGCGTCGACGGGCGGGCGCCAAAAGCAGTGGTGAGGTTAGATATCATCAGCACG
>JANODS010000014.1:0-2485 GCA_031412835.1 Acidobacteriota bacterium
ACCAACTGACGAACAGAAACAGCGGCGCGCCGAAGCATCTCGGCAAAACGGCTGTAAAAGCAGTGGGCCCGTCTCGCCCGCCGGCAAATATCGCAGCTCAATGAATGCAATCACAACCGGACTGCATGTCGAACTACACAAGGAAGATTTGCCGTCTTTTTACAACTTGATCTCAACCGATGATCGAGAGGATTACCTCCGCGGTCTCCAAGCGCACTACCGAAAATTCAAGCCCGACTCGGAAGTCGAGCAAGGCTATGTCCGCCGCATGACATCCGAAATGTACCTCTTTGATCGGAATACGTCGCTCTATACCCGGGCGATGCAGGAAGAACTCGACACCGTCCTCCGGGAGTTCCCCGAAATCGATCTCGACACGCAGTTCCTCAACGGTCACAAACGGGCGGTCACCCAGAAAGAACTCTTCCGCTCCATCGAGCGCAACAAAAAAGCGCATCTCGCCGCCTACGAAAAGTTCATGAAGCTCCTCGCGCAATCCAGAAAGTTGTTCCCGTTGCAGCCGCCCGAACCTGTTGATATCTCCGCCGACACGAACGCATTGGAGGACCCCGGGCCGACTCCGGAAGTCGTCGCCGAACTGCTCGCTCTAGCCGACCAGGCGAAAAAGGAACCTAGCTTTGTGCCGCCGCCCTATGTCCTTAACTTCCTAGAAGATAAGGACTTTATGGAGCGTTTGGCCCCAGATTACGACGTTGAGGATTTGCTGATCCGCTTCGGTCGGGTCAAGCCACCGATTGCGGCCTAGCCCGATTTACGAAACGCAAGCAGCAACCAAGGGGGCCGACCGGGCCAAAAAGGAACCCAGCTTTGGGCCGTGAGTAGATATCCTTAAACTATTGAACGATATGGATGTTATGCTGCGTCTGGCCCAAATTACGACGTTGCCGAATTGCTCATCCGCCTCGGTCGGGTAGGGTCGAAGATTGTGGCGCAAGCCCCTTCGCGGAGCTCATACCTCTCCGTGGCCGGAGCCAAAAAGGAACCGAGCTTTGGCAAACATCGCCTAGCCCCCTTTGCGGAACTCCAGCAGCAGACTCTGATTCGATCGCATCAACTTTTCGAGCAAAGCATCGTCACCTGCGGGAGTTGATACCGAAGCACCATCTTCCAGCAGCTCCGTCAGCCGCTTCCCAAGTCCGGACGGCAGCACCCCCTCCAGATACTCCAGCCCCAATCCGCGCAGCAAGCGGTCCTCGCTATGCAGCGCCCGAAACGCAACTTGCAACGGCTCCCGAGCTAACACCAGCGATAACAGCGAAAACACATGCTCCAAACTCTGGTTCGCCCGCTCGCGCAATACATCGTCAAGAAACGAGTAACTATCGGTAACATCCCGATGATCCAACAGCCGGTGTCCCTGCCAAATCGGTTTCGACACCGACAACTCCCGCTCAACAACGAAGTAAATCCGGCTCGCTTCCAGATGGATCCCCTCGTCCTTCTGGCGTAAATAGTCCATCGCCCGGCCGCACTGAAACCGCACCTCAAACCGAGCATCCTCCAGCGAATGCAGCAAGCCATCCATCGCCCGCTGCCCCCCCAATCGCGCCAAAATTCGCGGAATCCGTCTCCTCACCGCAAAGTCCTGCCCCGCGTCGACTAACACATCCACTAACTGACCAGTGATTCCAGCTCCGCTCCGCACCAGCGCCTCCCGCGCCGAAACTGACACCTCATCCCAAGCCAACAACCGGATGACTTGCCCCACCACCACTAACTCCGTCCGTTCCAACGCGCGCAACACCCGCGCCGCCTCTCCGCTCCGCAACTCCCCGAGTAACTCGACCACCGGGTCGCCCGACCGCGCCGCCGGCTTCTGCTCCGTCGCCTTCGCCCCCGGTGTCGCCTGGATCGTCGTCGACCGTAACACCGCCGACATCGTCGTCGAGTCCTCCACCTCACCCAAATCCAACTCCACCGCCCGCGTCAACAGACCCCGCTCCAACACCTGCAAGTAAGCCTTATCCATCCGCGACGCAATCCACGCCGACACCGCCGCCAACCCCATCGCAATCGCCAGTATCTGCGGCCGCGCCGTCGCCGGACCCAACCACAAAAGCAGTTGCAAAGTCCCCGCCCCTAACGCATCCCCCAACCGATCCGAGCCCACGTCAATCAGCGTCTTCACCGCCCGCTTGTCTTGCGCCGGAATCGGCGTGTAGAACAGCTCATAACCGCTCCGGAATAACGATCCCCGCAACACTAGCTCCAGCGCCCGCACGCCCGCCACCATCGGGAACAACGGCACGAGCAAAGCCCCCGCCGCGCCCCCGCCCACCGCCAACGGCAAGCTCATCACCGTTCTCGATAGCCCCAACCGCTCCAGGGAGATCCGAGACAACACCGCCTGCATCAGAAACGTCAACACCTGCGCCCCCGTATAGAACAGCGCGAAGAACCGAACCAACCCGGGACCCTTCCCAAACTCCCCCGTCGCCCCGGACTTGAACAGATAATCGAGCAA
>JANODS010000015.1:0-1111 GCA_031412835.1 Acidobacteriota bacterium
GCCAGAATCAGCAGGATGTTGGGCCGCTTGGGCTGCGCGGGCAGGGCAGCGACGCTGGCGAGGCTGCCGAGGAACTGGCGGCGGTTCATCCGAAGATCTCAGGGATTTCCCGGGAGCCGCTGGGGAACTTCGAGAGCCCGACGCCCATGGCCTTGTTTGCGGCAGCCATGTAGAGATCGGCGACGGTGCCGGTGGTGCGGGTATGCAGGCCGGTACGCAGGCCGCCGGCGTGACCGGCGAGGATGGCCGAAAGACCGTTGTTCTTGTGGTCGTTCGCTTCGGCGTGTTCGTGGACGTAGATTAAGCAAGTACGATCCAGCAGATTGCCATCGCCTTCCTTCACCGACTTCAGACGACCGAGCAGCCACGCGAACTCTTCGGCGTGCCAGCGGCAGATATCGCGCTGGATGCGGAGGCCTTCCAGGCCATTGTTCGCGGCAGCCTTGCCGACGTTGTGCGAATAGTCGTGGTGGCGGCCGTTGGTGTGGCCGAGCCACGGGAAGCGCGACAGGCCTTGGCACTTGGTGAGCATGTAGGACGCGACCTTGGTCTGGCCGCTAGCGAAGGCGTGGACGAGCAGCTCGCTTTGCAGCTTGGCGATGCGGGGCCAATCTTTCATGTCGCCTTCAACCTCCGGTGGGTCGACGCGGCGATAGTTAGGCGGCAGGCTGGCGATGGAGCGTTCAACATCACGGATGGACGAGAGGTGTTCGTCGACGCGGGTTGCATCTTCCTTACCGAGCGCCTTGCGCAGACCGGCGGCGTCTTCCTGAACGGCATCCAGGACGCTCTTCTTCCGACTGATCCAACCAGCCTCCCGCGCACCGAAGAGCCGATCAAACAACTTGTTCGGGAGCATTTCGGGAGGCAACGCGCGGTCGTATCCCGCCCAACTCATATTGCGTTGAATGCTCTCCCCGAAGGACTCTTGAGAGACGCCGACCTGCAGCGAGCGGAAGCGAGTATCGCTGCCGACTTTCGTGGCGACTACTTGATCGATGGACGGGCCGCCGGCACCACGGCCGGTGAACTGGGTACCGGTCATCAGCGAGGCCATGGAACGGTGATGGTCGTTGCCGGGGCCGGGGAGACGGGCGGAGGGATTGTCGAG
>JANODS010000016.1:0-1350 GCA_031412835.1 Acidobacteriota bacterium
GAAGTCTTCCTCGATTGAAAGTCCGTCGGCACCGTCAGCAAAGGAACGCCCCTTCGATTGCCCGGCCTGTCCCCCGGCACCCATTCCGTAAAAGGCGTCCGGCTCGGCTACGAGCCCGACGGCCCCCGCGAAGAAACCGTCTACCCGGGCCAGGAGTCGGCGATCAGCATCAAGATCAGCATCCCCCGCCGCCGCACCAAAGCAGCGCTGGACGCGCTCGAAAAGGGCGTCGACTTCTACAACAAGGGCACCGCCGACAACTACAAAAAGGCGGCCGTCGAACTCCGCGCCGCCCTCGCCGCCGACCCCCAATTCTCCCAGGCCTGGCTCTACCTCGGTCGCGTCCAGCGCGATCTCTTCGAGGTCGAAGAGGCGGAGAAATCGTTTCGGAAAGCCCTCGACATTGATCCCGACTATCTCGAAGCGCGCTCCACCTTCGGCGGCATGTTGCTCGACAACGGCAGCTATGACGAATCCATCCGACAGTTGAATCAGGTCGTGCAACGCGACCGCAAGCAGGCCACCGCCTGGTACCTCCTCGCCCAGGCCCAACGCATCAAAGAGATGTACCCCCAGTCCATCGAATCCGCCCGCCAAGCCATTTCACTCGCTCCCCAGAACGGCGAGGCCTACTTCTGGCTCGCCGAAAGCCAGCGGATGAGCGGGCAATACGCGCCCTCCGTCCAGTCCTACCAGCAATACCTCACCCTGAGCGACTTCGACTCCAAACTCTCTGGAAAACTCAACTACTACGTGCTCGGCTATCTAGCCGGCATCGGCAAGAAGAAGCGCGCCGCCCAGCGCGACGTCTGGGCCGAACTCCGCGGCATGGCGTACTTCGGCCTCTGCGACTGCGAACGCAAACGCGAGAACTTCGACGCCGCGATCGCGTATTGCCAACGCGCCCTCCGCTACGACCCTCAAGACGCCTTCTCCCACTACGTCCTCGGCCTCAGCTACGCCCGCAACGCCGAGAAAAAGCAAAGCGTCGAACTCTACGCCGCCGCCCTCAAACACTTCCGCCGCATGCTCGACCTGAACCCCGACCTCAACGAAAGCGCCTACGCCAAGAAGAATGTCCTGGCCATCGAAGCCGCCCTCCGCTAGTCCCTCCTCCGCCAAAGCTTTCGATAGCGCTCCCGACGCCGCCCCCCTCGAACACTTCCACCCCATGCTCGATCTGAGCGCCGACTTCAAAGAACTTCCAGGCTATCGAAGCCGCCCTCCGCCAATCCCGCCCCCACCCTAGATCCGGTGAAACCCCTTCAAAATCTCTCTGGTTGAATACCGCAACGCGATCGGTCTCCCATGCGGACAGTTTGTCGGATACTCGCACTCAGCCAACTTCGC
>JANODS010000017.1:0-6983 GCA_031412835.1 Acidobacteriota bacterium
TCTTCCTCCGCTTCAGCCTTTTGGCGGAGATCCTGAGCTACAAGACGGGTATGAACATCCGTCTGGCTTTGCTGTTCGGGGTGCCGACGCTCCTACTTTTATTTCTATCCGGCGGCATTCGGCGCTCCTTCCAGGGGAAAGCGTCCTGGATGTTTATCGGCTATCTAACTTGGTTATTGATCGCAGCGCCGTTCAGCGTCTGGCGGGGCGGCACGTTCGACACATTGAAGTCTGCCTTCCTGACGGAATTTTCCATGTTCTTCATCGTGACTGGCCTCGTCCATAGCATTGATGAAGTCCGGAAGATGAGCGCCGCTATCGCCCTTTCAGGAGCGGTGAATCTGGTTATCTGTCGGCTCATGGGCTCCTATGACACGGGGCGGCTTAGTTTGCCGTTTGGCACCTTGCAGAACCCTAACGATCTGGCAGTGCACATCATCCTGATGTTGCCGTATATCATCATGATGTTCTACATTGCTGTCGGTCAGTTTTCGCTGTGGCGCATCCTGGCGATTCCCACGGCGATTGGCGCGGTGTATGCCGTGCTGTTATCCGGATCCCGCATGGCCTTGGTTGCTCTAGCGCTTTTAACCGTGTTCATTGTGATCCGGTCAACGATGACACAGCGGGTGCTGATTTTGGGCTCTTTTGCGGTAGGTGGCGTCATTGCGATTCTTTTCTTGCCCTCCCTGACCAGTCAGCGTTATATGACCATGTTCAACTCCGAACCGGTGGACATTGTAGATATGAACGAGTACCAGGGTGCGGTGGGATCAACCGAGGCGCGGAAACGTCTGTTGATGAACAGTATCCGGCTAACGTTTGAAAACCCCTTGTTTGGCGTAGGTGCGGGCCAGTTCGCCGTGGAAGAGGAGGCGCTGCAGCGATCAATGGGGCGGCGTGGGTCTTGGCAGGTGACGCACAACACGTACACGCAGGTATCGAGCGAGGCTGGATTCCCGGCCGTGATCTTCTACACCGCATCGATTTTGTTTGCCTTGGCGGGGCTATACGGCATTAGGACACGTGGGTTCCAAGGGAATGAACAAGTCGAACTTCTCGGGTCCGTTTCGTTCTGCATACAACTATCGATTGTCGGCTTGGCCGTCTGTAGTCTCTTCGGCTCCCTAGCCTATCGGCATTACCTGCCGACATTACTCGGCCTCGCTATCGTGTTTACGCATATCGCCAAGCGGCAGTTGAATCAATGGTCCGCCGCTCAACCGCTCAGACCCAGCCCCGCCACCAATATCCGCCCCGTTTTGCCGTCTCGACGCTGAGATCCCACAGCAGAGGCCAGCGCTGCGCCCATGAGCTCCATCGTTTGTTCGCATCGGGAACCGGGACCAGAATTGGGTTCCATCCCATTTTTCGGCATACCGCCGCCACCCGGCCAGAATGGTAGTCACTCGTCAGAATGCCCACGCGACCCGGTAAACCTTCGACAATGGGCCGGCTATTGCGCAGATTCTCCCAAGTATTGTGAGACTCTTCCTCCAACCGAACGGCTTCCCGCGGCACGCCACTCGTATAAAGAAACTCCGCCATGGAAGCAGCAATCGAGCGGCCGCCAGTGGATCCTCCGCTGATGACGATATGCCGAACCTTGCCTGTGCTCCAATAGCGAGCGGCGTAGTGAATCCGCAAAAAGCTGGTGTAGCCGATCAAGCCAGGCACCTGCTCATCGGCGGACAGCACCAAAAGCACTTCCGGCGGGTCGTCGGCCCACGTTGATTGCAACATTTCCATCCACCACTGCTCGATTGGCGTCATCGTTACGATGCCTAAAAGCAAGGCTAAACCAATCAAACCGCGAAACAAGATCCGGCGAACCAGCAGCGCAAAACTATTCGTTGGTAGCGGCAAGGCGGGGGACGAAATCAAGCGATGACTTCACGAGGTTGAGCGACGGCAACCCCGATGCCGCCAATACGGCCGCCTGCGCTTCGTTCGGCGTCTGCGCCAGGATGATGTACTCCACATCCCGCACCAGATCTTCCACGCAGCCGGTTAGCGCGCTGCCGATATGCGGCAGCGCATTCAACAGAAAGGTTTTGTTGCTGCCGTAGATGGCTTCCAGATTCACGTTCGGATCGTAGATCTGAATCTGCCGACCTTTGCCGATCAACGCCTCAATGAGCGCCACCACCGGACTCTCCCGCAGATCGTCGGTATCTTCCTTGAAGGTAAGGCCAAAAATCCCCAATCGGCGCGCTGGCAGGGCGAGCACCGCCTGAATAGCGCGGTCCAAATGCCGCTGATTGCTATCCAGAACGCTGGCTAAAAGGGGCAGCGTTTGGTTGACCCGCGCCGCACGGTAGTTGAGCGCGCGCAGATCCTTGGGCAGACACGAACCACCGAAAGCGAAGCCCGGTCGAAGATACGTTTTCGAGATGTTTAGCCGCGTATCGACACAGAGAGTATCCATCACCTCCGCCGGCGAAACATCAAGCGAAGCGGCCAAAGATCCGATCTCGTTGGCAAAGGCGATTTTTACCGCGTGGAAGGCGTTGCAGGCATACTTGATCATCTCCGCGGTGCGCAGCGAAACCAGCGACGGCGCAAAACCAAGCGACCCATACAGACCCGCTACGCTCTCAACCGCCGCGCGATCCTCGCCGCCGGCAACCACCAGCGATGGCTCTATGAAATCTTTTACCGCGGTGCCTTCCCGGAGAAATTCGGGGTTGGAGACGATCCGCACGAGCGGGTTATCACCCAGATGGCGAGCCACCAACTCCTGACAGGTGCCGGGGTAAACCGTGCTCCGGACAGCAATGATCAACGGTCGCGTACGAGTGGGCAGGGTGAGGGCAATCTGGGCGAACACCCGATCCAACTGCTCGGTACTGAGGTTGCCGTAGCGATTCGAGGGAGTCCCCACGCAGACCAGAACGATATCGGAACTCGCCACACTGGCAGCCAAATCCAACGAAGCCGTCAACCGGCCCGCTTCGACGGCCCGCGCGACGACGGCGTCGAGATAGGGCTCGTAAAAAGGAGCCTTCTTGTCTAAGATGCTGTCCACCTTATGGGGGTCCGTATCGACACCGATAACTTGGTGTCCAAGGGCGGCTAAGCAGGCACTGGAAACACACCCAACATAGCCAAGGCCCATAACGGCAACCCGTGCGGGACTTGAATCCACCGGCCAATTGGCCAAGAGCGAGGGTTGCGGAGCAATCACCCCCTCAGTATGCCACAAGGCGCACTTTGACCATTTCGTTCTCGGCTATTTGGCCGTTTCTAAAAGGGGCCGGTGTATACTCAGACGATTGTTACTTCCTCTCTCTGTTAACCTGCCGGAATCCCTCGACATTCGGAAAGCACGGGTGTTTTGGTGCGTACTTTCAGCTGCTATTTTGCAGTTCGGCCTGCTGTATTACTTGCCCACCCAGCAGTCGACCGTCTACTGGACCATGGCCGCCGTCATTTTGAGCCTGCTTACCAGTGGCTGGGCCGTTTTCGGACCCGCGGAACGGCTTCGCGGGAATCCGCGCCTTCTCCTGTTCGTACTTTTTGTGGCGTGCCTCACTTCCCTGCCCTCGCGGTCAAATCTGATTGTGAAACTCCTAGGCGGCAACCCGCCGACGTGGCTGACGCAGGCCCTGTTTGGTTTGGTGATCGTCGGGGTTTCCTTCGCGGCCTGGCGTGGCGGCCCCCGCACAAAGGCCGTCCTGCTGCTTCTATTGGCCGCCGTTTTTGTCTACCGGGCGCAGTATGCGGTGCGAAGTATCAGCGAGAACCAGTTTGACGTTATCTTCTTCCATCATGAGGGTTACAGGCATTTCCTGAATGGGCTGGATCCCTATGCCCCGGCCTTGCCGTTGTACATAGATCAAGAGACCGCCCGAAAAATCTACCCGCCCGAAAGGCTCACCGCGACTTCCATTTTAGTCGGTTACGCCTATCCGCCACTAACATTTTTGCTGGGGCTTCCTTCTTTTGCCCTCTTCGGGGACTTCCGCTTTTTAGGAGTCTTCGCCGTATTACTAGTTGCCTTCCTCCTGAACCGGGTGTCGCCGGACCCGGATGGATGGCTGCTCGCCGCCATTGTCCTCACAAACCCATTTGGCATCCAGGTGGTTTCCTTCGGCTGGGTCGAGACTTCCCTGGTCACGCTTCTCTTGCTCTTTTTACTTTGTTGGCGTCGGTGGCCGAAGCAGTCTGCCTGGCTCTTCGGTCTATTTATCAGTAGTAAACAGACCATGCTGTTCTGGATTCCGCTGGGGTTGGTGTTGCTCTTCACTCGGTTCCCGCGCTGGCATGATCGTTTGGTGTGGTTAGGAAAGAGCGCGGTGGCCGGACTGCTGCCGTTACTAGCCTTTTCTCTCATATGGTCGCCATGGACGATCTATGACAGCGCCGTGGTATTTATCGCCCTCACTCCGCTCCGCAGCGATTCCCTTTCCCTCGGCACTCTATTGCTCCATCTCTTTCCCGGAGCACTCTGGATAGTTCCTTTCTTCGGTATCGGTGCTCTGGGCCTGATCCTGTTCTTGGCCGTTCGCAAGGGATTGGCCTTGTCTACGGGCATGTGGGCAATTACTTACGCGACTGGCTGGACGGCGTTCCTGATTCTTAACCGACAGGCATTCCAAAATTACTACTTCCTGTCGATCCTGCTGTGGCTTATCGGCTCGGCCCTGCTGGGCGCACCCGAACCAGAGACGGAGACGCCTAAAAAGTCAGCTTAACGCTACGGTCGGTACAGTCGATAGATTCGCAAGACGTCGAAAAAGGCCCGCACAAAATCCCCTGGGCGGACTCTTGAGCCCGCAACATCCCGCCATTCTTCCAGCGGGAATTCATAAATGGAGTTCTGCACCGATTCCATGTTGTAGCCGCGAAGCCGGATAAACCGCGCCAGAATTTCCACATCAAACACCCAACGCGTACAGAACGGTGCGTCAAAAAGCACGCGAGTCTCTCCGCTTACCCGAAAGATTTTGGCCCCGCATTGCGTGTCGTAGATCGGCAGCCGGAGGGTCATCGATACCACCGTGGCAAAGATCCGGCCCAGGTAATGACGAATCGCGCGGCGATCAACACGTCGCCCAAGCAGCTTAACCCGCGCCCCGAAGATCATCGCCAGCTCCGGGCGAGTCGCAATCACCGCCGTCAACTCAAGGATCGCTTCCAAGGGCGTGGCCAAATCAGCGTCCCAAAAGCCTACATAAAGGCATCCGTCCCGCCGCAGGGCAGCCAGCACTCCTGCCCGCACCGCTTCCCCTTTGCCACCGTTGAGGGCCTGATCCAGGACGCCCACCTGGTCTTCGCGCCCCTGGCTGGCCCGCCGTAGCAGTTCAATGGTATTGTCCTTGCTCCCATCGTTAACCAGTAGAAAGTGGATGGTCGGGTTGGCGTCGACAAAAGTGGTGAATTGATCGAAAGGGAAGCGGGTAAATTCGTTGTAACAAGGGATTACGATCGTGCAGGGACGGTTCATGATGATTGCTCTTGCAGAGTATCACCTATGCCTCGGCGCTCACGGAATATTGACCACCTCTGCCCGCCGCAAGCGTAATCATCCACGAAGACAGCGTACAAGCCGTTACGTTACGGGTTGGAGCGATATCGGCGACGGTTGCGGCGCGGGGCGAGACCAACCAGCAACAGTGCCCCTACTGCTCCTCTTGCTTGGGGGACACGCAAAACCGACCCTTAGTTTGACGCGGCTGCGCCGACGCTTTAAGGCCGGAACGGCTATTGCCCTGGACACACACAAGTCAAACGACTTTGCCCCAAGAAGAACTGTTCTCACGGAATGTGAGATGTTCCAGTTTTGCGCACCTGTTCCCGCGTTGCGCAAACGTCCGGTTTAGCAACAATCCGGCGGAAGTTGATTCGCGGGGAGTTTTTCGTTGCAAAAAGGTATTGCGTTACCGATTCGATTGGCGATACATTTGAGCAATGCAGATTGGCTACGCCAGGGTCTCGACCGACGATCAGGACACCGCCGTCCAAGTGGCGGCCCTCAAAACCGCTGGGTGCGAGCGGATCTATCGGGAGAAGGCCTCCGGCGGGCGGTGGGATAGGCCTGAACTTCACCGGCTGCTCGACCAACTTCGCAAGGGCGATGTGCTCGTGGTCTGGAAGCTCGACCGGCTGTCTCGTTCGCTGCGGGATGTGCTCACGCTCATGGAGCGACTCGGGGAATCCGGGGCGGGCTTCCTAAGTCTGACCGAGGCCATCGACACGACTACAGCAGCAGGCCGAATGATGATGCAGATGGTCGGGGCGTTCGCCGAGTTCGAAAGGGCGATGCTCAAAGAGCGAACCAAGGCCGGATTGGATGCCGCCCGCGAAGAGGGGCGCATCGGCGGGCGCCGTCCGAAGCTGACTTCTCAACAGCAGGTTGAAATTCGCAAGATGGTATCGAAGGGCGACAAAACAGCCGCCGACGCCGCGCGACTGTTCAAGGTCCATCCCGCCACTGTCAGCAGGCTTCTTGCCCGGACGCTGCCGTCAGCGACGAAGGCTAAACATGCCAAGTAATGTCGACGGAAGTAAGCCACTTAAGTTTGGAAGCGTCAGCTAGTGGCCCGGAACCTCGACCGGCTGTCCGGTTCCCTCCGTGACATGCTCACGATAGTCTGACCGAAGCGATCAACACCACAATTCCCCCCGCCCGGTCACGATCAGCAGGATGCTCGCGCGAGAGGCCTAATTCCATTCATTCATGGAGAATTCGAGCCCCATGTATCAGGCGGTGCCGTGTACAGTTCCCTGCGGCGGCCAGTTGTCGAGTATACGTCTTTACTTACAGCTTTATGTAAAGACACTTCGTGATCGTCATGTAAAATCCGCTGCTCCATCTCCGCTGTAAACGCGACCGGCGCCACTCTTGGCATCGCCGGCATGCTGGACTTGAGCCCGATCAGGCTCCCGCGGCTGCTTGGTTTAGACATTCCAGAACCTCCTTGGCCAATTGTTGAATTTCCAAACTCGCTTTTGAACTAGGGGCATAGTCGACCACCGCC
>JANODS010000018.1:0-3291 GCA_031412835.1 Acidobacteriota bacterium
CGGAGGATCGCGGCCTTGAGGGGCGGAAGATCATCCCGGACGGTTTTCCATACCACCGGCAACTCAATGGCGTCGTACTGGTGGCGCAGCCAATTACCAATGCCCCTGATCTCGGCCCAGGGTGGGCCCGGACACCGGAGTTCCGCTTCCTGGCTCAATCGAATCGCAGCCTCACTGATAACCAGCAACTTGCGCTCGACCGCCGCGATGGTTCGGGGATCTTCGCGGAAGTCGTCAGAATCCATTCCATAGGTGAATTCCTCAATCCGTCTGATAGCATCCAGTATGTCCCGAAAGGCTCGATTGAAATCTCTAAAAGGCATGTACGGCCTCGCGAACTACCCGTTCGCGGATGCCATCCTTTAGGGCCTTTGCGGGCACAAGGTCCACTTTGACCCCTAAAATTTCCGCAAGGCGGTTTTCCAGTCGCACTCGGTCCAACAACGAGTACTCGCGCCTGGCGTCGAAATGGGCGATGAGATCGATATCGGAGCGCGTCGGCACCGCGGTGCCTCGGGCCCAGGACCCAAATAGAGAGAGGTGTTCAACACCTACCGAACGCAATTCCCCTTCATGCTCACGCAGAGTAGCGATGATAGTGGCGGCCTGCATACTCCAATCCAGATCCTAATTTATTATCGCATTCGATGCGGGTCCCGACTATGGAAGCGATGCGGCTTTGCGGCGGGAGCCTTCAACCCGGGGGTGAGGACGCCCCTCGCTGCCTTTATTCTGGAGCCTAGCCCTAGCTTCGGTGACGGCGACTTATTCGTCGTCCGTCTCCTGATCGTTGACGCCGGACAAACGGGATACGAACGACTCTCTTGTTCTGGCCAAGGTTTCCAAATCGGATTGGTGGCCGCCATCAAGCGGGCGGCGGTACGCATCGATTGTCCACCGCCGATGCGTTCAAACTCGCCTTGATGCAACACGCGCAGGAGCTTTGATTGCAGTTCCAAGGGAATCGCGCCGACTTCACTCAGGAAGATGCGGCCGCCATTGCCTAGTCCGAACCGTCGGCTGCCGCGTCGCGGTCAGCGCCGCAAATCAAGTGATTATCAAGTGATCACACTCGACGTGACGCCGCAATACTGACGAGGCTCGGGAACAGGCAAAGCCGATTCTCCCATTCGCCTGGATCGGTGGCCGCCCGGACAAGTATGAGCGTGTCGACCGCTAGGCCTATGGGTCGGTCCCGCGGGATCAGAAATGCTCCCGAACGAATTCCTGAAAATTTCGGGCATGGATTGGTCGAGGGCTGGTTCCCGCCGTGCGACTGCCCGCGCAATCGACTTGTTGAGGTCATTGTCCGCCTGATAGCGAATCTTCATCGCTAGCGGAGCGACGCAGTTTGGCGAAAGAAATCGCTCCATCGCAAAGTACTGCAGCAGTTCCTGAAATGGACGGTCCTGTCGTTTGGCCTCGTTCAGCAGTCGTTGGCGAATAGAAGCAGCAACATCGCGGCTCATAGAATTGCCTCCATGTAGGGAAGCATGATCCGCTTGACTCGACAGATTTCCGCATAGGGAAGGATCGACTTCATCCCCTTGCGTCCGTTTCGTTCCCGATACGTGCGAAGTGCTTCGATGGCCACGTCGAGTCCGATTTTGTTGCGGTACTTGAAGCAGTCCGCGATCGTCTTCTCGGCGGAGAAGACGCGGATGTCGACGCCGTCGATCTTTACGGTCTCTACGCCGGCCGCGAGAGATGCTTCGGGATACCAGAAGGCGCGGATCGGTAGGCCATCCACGCGAGGCAGTTGCGCATGACTTGGTATCGCGATGTCGATCCTGTGAGGAACCTGTGTCGTAAGCCGATGATAGGCCAGCGCCGATATCAGACAAAATACGGCCTTCGGCGACCGTACAGCGATTGCGATCCAATCCGGATTGCTTAGTTTGTTATCACTGGCAAGCCGATAAAGCCCTCGGCCGATCTGCTCAATCTCCGCCGCGTCCCGAAGTTGATAGAGCGTCCGTGGATGGATCCCCATCCGTAGCGCGTCTGACGTCCGAATCGGGCGGCGCTGCTTTGCAAATATTGACCGCGCTTGCGCTATCGCTGACACGGGTTTCGACATGGATAGACTCCTCGGATAGTATATCAGGTTTCCGAACTTTCTATCCTCTGTGGACGGCGATGAAAATTATTACACCGACAGGGTTTTCGAACGGAGTTCGCAACCGTTTTGTTGCAGTTCGTCTATGTTGGGGAGAACCCACCGCACTCCGTTATGCTCATGTTAGGAGCGGGACCCATGGACAGTCGGGTGCTAGCGAGAGAGATAAAGAACGAAATCTGGCCGATCTTGCGGCGCGCGGGGTTCACAGAGTTTAGCCCAAAGACAGCGTGGCGGCATACCCCGGACCAGATTCACGTTGTAAACTATGAATCGTTCAGCAGCTATCTCGCAGGAGGAGTCGGGTGCACGACGTTTTCGTTCGCCCTCAACCTGGGAATCTACTTTCGTGTGATTCCTTTCGAGTCCCCGATCAAGAAGCCGCAGGAATCCCATTGCCATTTCCGCCATCGGCTGCTGAAGAGTATCGACCAACCGGTTCTTCCGAGGCGGGACACCTGGTATGTCGAGCCTGACGGTACTAATGTCCTGGAGTGTCTCGATGACTCCCGGGCGGCAATTGTGCGGGAGGGTCTGCCGTGGTTCGACCGCTTCCAGTCTCTGGAGTTCGTTCTGGGGTTGCTGATGGAGGAGGAACGACTGCCCGAAGTGTCTGCCGCTCGGACCTCGCCAGCGCGGAAGCGCATGATCGGGTACGTCGCCCGCGGGCTGGGACGAGCCGAGTTTGGTGAGCGCTTGATCGCCGAGGCCGAATCAGAAATGAAGGCATTTATGGCGCGCGTGCATTCGGTGGGAAGGGGACGGAACCGAAAGTAGAGACCTCATCCAACGATCAGTGGGGCGGCTTTCGCGACGCGGAAGTGGTCTTGTTGGTCGTATACTCAGAGCCAGCCGTGAAAACATTCCTGCTGCTCCTCCTCGCTCTGGTCTGTAACGCTCAGCAGACCGCCCTGGACCGCTACGTGGCGGCGAAGGACGATGTCTTCGGCTGGAAGCTGGTCAGCCAGGCCAAGACGTCGACGCATTCGACTTACGTCCTGGAACTTACGTCTCAGACTTGGCGGACGGCGACGGAGGTGGATAAGCCCGTCTGGAAGCATTGGCTCACCATCACCAAACCGGAAAAGGTGGCGCATAAGAAGGCTCTCCTGTTTATCGGGGCGGGCTCAAATTTGGATCCGGCACCGACCCGGTCCGGCGCTCGCTCGGTG
>JANODS010000019.1:0-3657 GCA_031412835.1 Acidobacteriota bacterium
ATCCCTCGCCACGATCTCCGCTGCGTCGAAGCCTCCTTCGACCAACTCTTGCAAGCCCCCCGTAGCGACGACTACCTCTATTTTACCCTCACCGACAGCGGCCTGATCCCCGAGGTCGCCCGCCGCCTGCAAGATCGCTATCCCCATTTCCTCGGCCTCGCCCCCCGCGTCATTGACCCCACCGGCGACGACGCCATCATCCCCGCCGCCACCCCCCAAGCCATGTTCACGTGTTTCTGGCAGTACGTCCAAAACGAAGCCCCCACGGCCGAGCACGAAGCCATCATCGCGGGCCTACAACAATGAAACCTCTCCGCCTCACGATGCAGGCGTTCGGGCCCTACGCCGGCACCGAATCCATCGACTTCACCCGCCTCGGCGAAGCCCCGCTGTTTCTCATCAGCGGACCCACCGGCGCCGGCAAAACGTCGATCCTGGACGGCATCTGCTTCGCCCTTTACGGCGACTCCTCTGGCGGCCTCCGTGGTGGCCGGAGTCTTCGCAGCGATTTCGCGGACCCTAAAACTTCCACCCAAGTCACCTTCTCCTTCGCCCTCGGCGGCAAGGAGTTCCGCGTTCAACGGTCGCCCATTCAGGAGTTGCCGAAGCAGCGGGGCGAAGGCTTCACCACCAAGCAGCCCGAAGCCCATCTCTGGGACGGCACCGACCGCCTCCTCGAAAGTAAAGTCACCGACGTGACCGCCCGCGTCACCGAACTCCTCGGCTTCAAGGACGACCAGTTCCGACAGGTCGTCCTCCTCCCCCAAGGCGAGTTCCAGCGCTTCCTTCTCGCCAAACCCAGCGAGCGCGAAAGCATCCTGGCGGTGCTTTTTCAAACCCATCTCTACCGCCGCATCGAAGACGGACTGAAGGAACGCGCCAAAGATCTCGGCACCAAATTCCAGGACTTCGAAACGCGGCGGAAAGCCATCCTCGAAATGGCCAACTGCGCCGCCGCCGAGGACGTGGCCGCCAGATTAGCCACGCAAGCCGACCAGATCGCCGCTCTGGGCCAAGCCGCCGCCGAAGCCTCAAAGGCCGTTCAATCGGCCGATTCCGCCCTCGCCGACTGCACGCACCGCCAACGCCTCTTCGACGAACTCACCGCCGCCAGGAAGGCGCTGGCCGACCAGCAAGCCCGCCTCGAAGCCGTCGCGGCTACCGAAGCCACCCTCGCCGCCGCCGCCCGCGCCGACGCCGTCTGGCCGGCCCTTGAGGACCTCGCCGCACGCGCCAAGGAGCGCCGCGAGATCACCCTGCGCAACGAAGCCGACCGCAAGCGAACCGCCTCCGCCTTAGTGGCCCTCGAAGGCGCCACGGCTTCGCTGCGCGACGCTGAAGCCACCCGGTCCGCGCGGGACCTGCTCCTCGGCGACCGAACCCGGCTGGAGGCCCTCCGCCCCATCGTCAACCGGCTCGTCGCCCAACGAGTGTCCGCCCAACTGGCCGAGAAGGAGTTCCGCGAAGCCGAGCAAGCCGTCGCCGCCAAGCTTGCCGAACGCGCCGCCATCGACGCCAAGCTCCCCGCCCTTGAACAGCTCGCCGCCACCGCCACCTCCCGCGCGGTGGCTTTGCTCGAAGCCAAGCAAACGCACGAGCACCGCCGAAACTTCGATAAGTGGCAAGCCGAATTCGCCCTCGTCGGCCCCCAAGCCGCCGCCGCCGAACAAGCCGAAGCGGCTGCCCTCGCCGAACGGCTACAGGTCGGCGAACCCTGCCCCGTCTGCGGCTCCACGGAGCACCCGAGCCCCGCCGGTCACCAGCAAGGGTCCGGCACCGGGTGGCGCAAACTTTCTGAACAAGCCGCCGTCCTCCGCGAGCAACTCGCCGCGCTCCCTGCCGACCTCCCCGCCGACGCCGAAGCCCTCTTCAAGCAAGCGCAGAAGGACGAAAAGCTGAGCCGTTCCGCGGTAACTGAGCACGCGAGCCTGCTGGCGCAACGAGCCAGTCTGGCCGTCGAAACCCTGCAAAACCAAGCCTCCGACCTCCACCGCCACTGGCACGGCCTCACCACTCTCCTCGCGAAAGAGGAAGGCGAAGTCCCGGCCGAACTCCGCGCCGCCGGGGCCCTGGAACGCGCCATCGGAGAGCTCGTTCGCAAGATCGCGGGCCTAGACCGGCAACTCCAGGAAGCCCAAACGGCCGAGACCCAAGCCCGCACCGAGGCCGGTGCCGCCGCCGCCACCGAAGCCGCCACCAGCCAAGCCATGAAGGACGCCGACCGGCTCTGGGAGGCCTCCGACCGCACCGCCACCGCGGCTCTCGCCACGTGCCACTTCGCCGACGCTGCCGACGCCAACCAAGCTCGCCTGCCCAAAGAAAAGCAGGAAAAGTTGGCTGCTCATGTTCGCGCCTTCCGCGAGCAACTCGCCGCCGACCGCGCCCGCGCCACCGCCGCCGAAGCTGCCGTGGTAGACGTAACCCCTCCGGACCTCGCCGCGGCGCAGGCCCTTAAATCCGAAGCCGCCGCCCACGCCGCTCAAGTCACCGAGGAACGCGGCAAGCGAACCCAGGAACGCGAAAGCCTCCAAAAAATCGCCTCCGAACTCGACCGCCTTCTGAAAGCCGGTGCCCTCGTCGAAGCCGAATACCGCACCGTAGGTCGCATGGCCAAGGTGGTCGGCGGCGACAACCCCCGTAAGCTCAGCTTGCAGGAATACGCCCAAATCTCGTTCCTGCGCGACGTCCTCGCCGCCGCCACGGTCCGGCTCCGCCGCATGAGTAACGGGCGCTACGAACTCCACCATCCCCCCGGCGCCAAAGGGCTCGAACTCAAAGTGCGCGACTACTACTCCGGCGTCATGCGCGGCGTCGAAACCCTCTCCGGAGGCGAAATGTTCCTCGCTTCCCTCTCGCTCGCCCTCGGCCTCTCCGATATCGTCCAGGCCACGACCGGCGGCATCCGACTGGATTCGCTCTTCGTCGACGAAGGCTTCGGCACGCTCGACCCCGAAGTCCTCGACCTCGCCATGAACACGCTCGCCGACCTTCAGCGCAGCGGGCGTCTCGTTGGCCTCATCTCCCACGTCGCCGACATGAAGGAACGTATCCCGCTGCGTCTGGAAGTCCTTCCCGGAACCCGGGGCAGTACGACCCGGATTACCGGGCCTTATACGTCTTCGTGAATTTGTTCCGCGAGTTGAATACCGAGAACGAACCGTCCTTGCTCGCGCTCACTTTCAAGTAATTTCCGGTTCCGAACTCGTCCACATCGGCCAGGAAAGCATCCGGTGCGTTGTTCTCCTTCCCGCCCGCAATCGCGTAGTGAAGCTGCCAAATATCTTCCAGTCCCGGCGACGCCTTCACCGTCTGCCAGGCCGCCGGCGAACCGCCCTTCTTCGAGCCATTATTCATAATCGCCACCTGCGGCCGCAGCGCGTGGACCATCCCCATCGCCCCCGAAGTGTCCGCCCCATGGTGCGTCGTCAGGTACACCGACACCGCCCCCAGCCGATCCGCAGGGCAAGCCAACTCCAACTCTTTGTTCCAAGTCAGGTCGCCCAGATCAACAAACTTAAATTTCCCAAACGTCAAAAGGAACCCAAGGCTCCGCGCGTTCTCTGTCGGATCGGCCTCTTTTTTCGCCTCGCTGCAATGCGGATTCTTCGCCCCCGCGCCGCTCAAAACCTCGCCATCGGCGCTGACCACTTTCACCTC
>JANODS010000020.1:0-5492 GCA_031412835.1 Acidobacteriota bacterium
CTCGCCGTCGGCGGAGACTATAAGAAGCCCGAGCAAGCCACGCAAGTCCTGGCTCTTTCCGCCGACTCCGGGAAGACATGGCGGGTCGGCGCGGGCCCCCGCGGCTTTCGCTCGGCCGCGATCTTTCTGGCCCGCCGACTGGTCGTTACCGTAGGCACCTCGGGTGCCGACCTGAGCCGCGACGGCGGCCGGACTTGGGAGCCCGTCGAAGCGGCCGGATACAACGCCATTCAACCCGGGTGGGCCGTTGGACCCGAGGGCCGGATCGCCCGGGTCATCGTCAAGTGATGCATCGTCGGCAGCCCACCCGGAACCGAACCGGCTGGACCTCCAACGTCCCCAACGAGCTCAGCCAACTCTTCATCGCCTTCAGCGCGACCGCCACTCGGCCCGTCCTCGATATCGGGGCTGCGTTCGGCGTGGCCACCATTCCCGCCCTCGCAGTCGGCGCGACCGTTCTGGCCAATGACAGCGACCCCGAGCATCTCGCCGCGCTCGAGGGGTTTACGCCGCAGCTCCTACGGTCGCAACTCCAACTGCTTCCCGGTCGCTTCCCCCTCGCTCTCGACCTTCCCGCGCACAGTCTGGCCGCCGTTCACGCTTCGAACATCCTTCACTTTCTGACCGGCGAGGAGTTGGTCGCTGGCATGCGGAAGATCGCCCAATGGCTTGCGCCCGGCGGTCGCCTGTTCGTACAAGCCGGTACAGCTTATCAACAGCCCTTCGCCGCCTTCGTTCCCGTTTATGAAGCCCGCGTCGCCGCCGGCGAGCCGTGGCCCGGCTGGGTCGAAGACGCCCGTGCGATCTCAACACACAAGAAACTGAACCAGATTCCGCAGTCGCTCCATCTCCTCGACGAAGCAGTCCTGACCCGGCTCGTAAACACAGCCAATCTTAAAATCGAACGCCTCTGGACCTACCGCCGCCACGATCTCCCCCGCAGCATGCATCTTGACGGCCGTGAAGGCGTCGGGCTCGTCGCCTATACTTGAGTAAATATTCTACTTCAGAGGGATGCATCACTATGCGCCACTTTTCGGTCCGCTCTACACTCTTGCTCTCGGCCCTCGTCGGAAATCTCCTCGGCCAAACCTCCACCACTCAACTCTCGGGAACCGTCACGGATTCCACCGGAGCCACCGTCCCCGGTGCCATCGTCATCTCGACGAACGAAGCCACCGGGCTCACCTACAAACTCACCACCACAGATGCGGGTCTATACGCATTCCCCTCCATCCCCGTCGGAGCCTACACTCTCTCGGTTGAGAAAACCGGCTTCAAACGCTTCCAGCAAAAGAAGATCGTCCTCCAGATCAACACCCCGTCCACAGTGAACGCCACTCTCGACATCGGCTCTGCTGCAGAAACGATTCAAGTCGAAGCCACCTCTGACGCGCTGCAAACGACCGGTGCGACCCTCGGCAATGTGATCGAGCGGAAGTCGATCGAAGCGCTGCCTCTGAATGGCCGCAACCCCCTCAATCTTCTGATCTATGAGCCTGGCGTCGTCCAACGCTCCGGCGGCACGATCAGCGTCAACGGCTCCCGTACCGGTGCCGTCAACGTCACCATCGACGGTATTGAAGCCAACGAGAGCACGAACCCGAACCCCGTCAACAACATCTTCCGGCTGAACCCGGACAACGTACAGGAGTTCAAGGTCACCACCTCGAACCCATCGGCGGAGGAGGGCCGCAACTCCGGGGCCAACGTTTCGGTGGCCACCCGAGGCGGCACGAACCAGTTCCACGGTACTGTCTTCGAATTCTTCCGCAACACCGCGCTGAACGCCAATGAGTTTTACTCGAAGGCGCAGGGCCTTGAGAAGCCTATTATCAAATTGAACCAGTACGGCTTTGAACTCGGTGGCCCGATTAAAAAGAACAAGACGTTTTTCTTCGGCTCTTGGCAAGGCCAGAAAGTGAACTTCGCCGACCCCGTCGATAAGGCCTTCGGCGAGTCCGTCGATCTTTACAACCAGATCGCGCTGACCGGGATCTTCCGTTACTTCGTCGTCGACCAACGCAACCCGCTCACCGTCAACGGCCAGACGATTACTCAAAATACTCCGCTGCTGGTTGACCGCGCCACAGGCAACCTCGCTTCCGGCGTCCGCAATTGCGCCAGCCCCACGGACGCCAACTGCATCGCCAGCTACAATATCTTCCAGAACGACCCGCTCCGCCGGGGTCTCGACCCTGCCGTCAAAGGTGTCCTGGGGGCCTACCCGGCTCCGAACCAGTACTCCGCGGGCGACGGCCTCAACACCGGCAACTACGTATGGAATACGCCCTTTCAGATTCGCGGGCCGCAATATCTCGGCCGTATCGACCACGTCATCAGCGACCGTCACAATCTTTTCGGACGGGTTTTGGCGGCCGAACAGAACACTCTTGGCGGCGACCCGTTGAACGGTCGCCCGCAGGTACTTCCGGGCTTCCCCACCCGTGGCGAGGTCTTCCGGCCGGCGTATAACATCGCCATCGGGCTGCGGAGCGTGGTGACGCCGCGCCTCGTGAACGAGCTGACGCTGGGCTACTCCCGCTTCGACTTCCTGTTCACCCAGGGCGAGGCGAATCCGGCGTTCCCCAACACTCCACGATTCGGGTTCAACAATTCGGACGTCGATTACACGGCGACGCCGCGGACGCAGCGTGCCGTGAACACCTACCAGATCATCAACAACGTGACTTACATCGCCGGCGCGCACGTGATGAAGTTTGGTGGGAACCTCCGCATCTATCAGCACAACGACCGGCGCGGGGACGTCGGCGGCGTGGCGCTGACGCCTTCTATCTCGCTTTCGCGCACCATCCGCCCGCCGGCTGGTTTCACTTTTCCGAGCTTGGCCACGGCCACATCGCCGGGCATTGCTTCGAACGACTTGAATCGCTTGCAGGGCATGGTTAACGATCTGCTGGGTATTCCGGCGCAGCTTTCGCACAACTTCATCGGCGACCTGAAGAGCGACACCTTCCTGCCTTTCCAGACCGGCGACAAGACCGTGTCTTTGTGGGCGCAGGGCCAGCGAACGAAGCAGTTCAACTTCTTCGCGCAGGATGACTTCAAGCTACGGAAGAACATCTCAATTTCGTATGGCGTTCGCTGGGAGGTCAACCCCCCGCCCCGCGAGGCCGGGGGTCGTACGTACGTGCCGAACAAGAACATCGATGGCAGCGAGGGGCTTGTAACTTTCGTCCAAGCCGAACGCTGGTACAAAAACTGGAACCTGGGAGCCTTGGCTCCGCGTGTCGCGCTGACCTGGGCTCCGGGCAACTCCGGCAAGACCGTGATTCGCACGGGTTACACGATGGCCTTTGACCCGATCGCGACGTTCCAGGTGACCTCGGTGGCTTCGGCCGTTCCGGGGCAGATCTACCGTTGCACCTCCACAGTTGGTGGCGCTTCGACGGCGGGCTGCGCCAGCGTGCCGGACGTTCGTCTGAGCCAGTTCCCGAACCAACTTCCGGCTCCTAACGCGAAGCCGTCAAGCCAGTTGACTCCGGCGCTCGGCACGCAGAACACCGCCCCGCCGGCGCGGATTTTCGACCCGAATCTGAAGCTGCCGACGGTTCACATGTGGAACCTGACGGTGCAGCGGGACCTCGGCAAGAGCTACATCGGCAGCGTGGGCTACGTGGGCCGGCGCGGCACCCGGCTCTACCGGAGCTGGGACGTGAACCAAATCGACGCCAAGCCGATTCTGCCGAGCTTCCTTGCCATGCAGCGCAACGTGCGGATTGGGGGCGGTTGCCGCCCGGACGGAACGCTGGCGAATGGTGCGGCTTGCGCGGGAGCGGTGGGCGTTCCGCTGATCCAGCAGGGCGTCATCACGAGTGCCTTCGCAAACTCGACCGCTTCGATCTCCGACTTGAGCCCCACGCAGAACGCCGCGGGGAACATGGCTGTCCGGATCGAGCAGACGACGCTGGCGGCGAAACTGCGGCCCAACCAACAGTTCGCGCAGATCCTGCTGCTCGACAACGGAGCCGACTCCATCTACCACGGCCTGCAGACGACGCTCCGCAAGCGCTTTGACACCGCCGGGCTGCTGTTCAACCTCGGCTATACGCTTTCGAAGTCGATCGATAACCTGTCGACCGATCCGGTGGCGGCGACCACCGGCGGTGGTCTCACGGCGACCAATTCACGCACTCCAGCGGACGGTCGCAACTATGACAACGAACGCGGCCGCAGCGACTTTGACCAGCGCCACGTGTTGAACCTTAGCGGCATTTACGAACTGCCGGTTGGCAAGGGTAAGATGCTTTTCCGCGATGCAAATCGGGTGGTCAATACCGTCATCGGCGGCTGGAGCGTCAACACGATCTACACCTACCAATCCGGCGAGCCGTTTACGGTGCGCTCCGGCTTCCTGACGGCGAACGGCACGGCGCAGAGCCGCGCTGCTCTCGCCCCCGGCGTGACCACCCTGCCGCAAGCCCGCTTGCAAGATAAGGCCGGCGTCATCGGCCCGGTCTTCTTTGCTGACGCCAGTCAGTTCGCCGCGCCCGCCCCTGGGGAACTCGGCATCGGTCGCAACGTGTTCCAGGGTCCTTCGTATTGGAACGTCGACCTCGGCATCTCGAAGGGCTTCCAGCTTAGCGAGCGCTTCCGGCTGACCTTCCGGACGGAGATGTTCAACGCCCTGAACCACGCCAACTTCCGGAATCCGCGGGATGCTTCGGTTGGTAGCCCTGCGATCAACTCGAACGTGTTCGCGCAGGCTTGCTGCGTTTCGCTTTCGACGGCGAGTTCGTCGACCACGAATCAGAACGGCGAAAGCTGGCGCGTTGTGCAGTTGGCGCTTAAGCTGGCGTTCTAGCCCAATACCGCTCCGGCCGCGAGGCGTACATTGCCGCCATCGCGGCCGGAGTTTTAAACAAGTCGCCGAGTTGGGTTTTGTAAGCTCGCAATGCGGTCAAGTCGGGCGGGGGGAACTCGCGAGCCGGTTTAACCCGGTCGAATCGTTGGGCGGCGGCAAACGCTTTCTTCACCGCCTCCGGGGGGGTGCCAGCCAAATAGGTTTGGACATAGGGGGCCGCGAAGTAGCTACCCCAATCGGGTTGCGAGGCGGTGCCGACCGTAAAGTCGGTTTGATCGCGCACGAAGGCGTAGGGCAGATCTTCGTAGTAAAGCAATTGCTCTGGACGGACCAGTTTCGTCGCCGCCGCACGGAGCAGCCGATGGTCCACGTGGTTCCCTACCCCGAGCGGTGCCAGCACCAGTTCCGGGTCAAGCTCTTCCAAAAGGGCGGCTATTGCCTTCTCGACGCTGAGGAGAGGTCGAGCCCAACCTCCGACGATGCCCACGAAGCTTTGATGCCGCACGGACCGGAAGGGGGCGTCGCGAAAGCCCAGGTGTCGGGTCGCTGCGCCGATGATCTTCGCTGCTTCGAGATCCTCCGCTCGGCGGGACTCATAGCTGGCATCGCCTTCAGTGAAGAAGGTCGCAATCAGCGACCGGCGGGAGGCCATCAGGGAAGAGCAGGA
>JANODS010000021.1:0-1118 GCA_031412835.1 Acidobacteriota bacterium
GAGGAAGGAATCTTCTTCTTCAATCCCCTCAAACCAACGCTCTACAAGGTCTCCATCGAAGCTACGGGCTTCCGAAGAGTCGAACGCAACGAGATTCGTGTCTCCGCCAACGATCGGCTCGACCTGCCGGAATTTACGCTCGTCGTCGGAGGCGTTAGCGAGTCCATCACAGTCGAAGCCTCCGGAGTCATCCTCCAGACCCGCGGCGCGGAAAGAGGCGGCGTCCTCACCGGCAATCAGGTCATCAATCTCGCCCTGAATGGCCGATCCTACCTCGACCTAACCCGTACCGTCCCCGGCGTTGTTCCCAACGGAGGCGTCGGCGGCTCCGTCAACGGAAATCGCAATAATCAAAACAACCTGATGGTCGACGGCGTCACTAACATCGACACCGGCTCCAACGGCGGCCAACTCGCCACCATGAACATAGACCAAATCGCCGAGTTCAAAATGCTCACGAACTCCCAGCCCGCCGAATACGGCCGCTCCTCCGGTGCCGCCATCAGCGTGGTCACCAAATCCGGCTCCCGCGATCTCCACGGCACCGGCTATATCTTCCACCGCCACGAAGGCCTCAACGCCAACAACTGGCGCAACAACGTCGAAGGCCGTTCGCGCCAACTCTTCCGCGATAACACCGCCGGCTTCAACATCGGCGGACCCGCTTACATCCCAAAGATCAACGCCAACCGCGACAAACTCTTCTTCTTCATCGGCATCGAGTGGCAGAACCGCCTCTCGCCCAACACCCTCCGCAGCGTTACCGTTCCTACGGCCGCCCAGCGCAGCGGTGACTTCTCCCGCACCACCGAAGGCGACGGTCGACCCGTCTTCATCCGCGACCCCTTCAGCAGCCTCCCCTGCGCCACCAACACCGGCGGCGGTGGCTGCTTCCCCGGAAACATCATTCCCGCCTCCCGCATCAGCCGCGACGGCCAGAAGATCCTCAACTTCTACCCCCAGCCCAACGTCCCCATCGACCCCCAGTTCAATTACTTGACCCAGGTCTCGGACACCTTCCCCCGACGCGAGAATATCTATCGCGGCGACTACAACATCAACGACAAATGGCGCTTCTACTCCCGCTTCATCAAAACCAAGTCCGAGCAGGATCGCGC
>JANODS010000022.1:0-2703 GCA_031412835.1 Acidobacteriota bacterium
CACCAGTTGTGGCAGGGATTGCTACGTTGGGGACGCCTCATGTTGGATATCCCGGCCGCGGCGGCGATTCGTTCTTCAAGTGCGGTGTTCAGACAGAAGAAATGACTAGTTATCTGAACGTGGAGAACGGAAACATCCAGACGACACCAAATCTGTTGAGTAACTTTCTCCTCGCGCTTCGCAATCAATGGTCGTTACCGGCGTTTTCCGGAAAATGGTTCGCTGCTGCCGGGCGGGGCTGTAGCAACGCGGTCCGGCCAGCACCCGGTATCTCCCAGGGTTGCCGAAGTGGTGCGAACGCTTACAGCGACAGCGTTGTATGCTACGACAGCGCTCGTGCGGTGTATCCGGGCACCGGAATGACTCCGACCCATACCTTCGACGACCCAACGAATCAATATCAGCATGGCGCGAATGTCGGATACATCGGCGGAGCCTACATCTTGTGCTCCACGCCGATACCCGGGTTCGACCCCCCGAAGAGTTCACTCGCAGACCCTCCTCTTAGCGCAGATCCGCAGAGCCTTTTCCAAAAATTAAGGAGTTTCCTAAATGAACTGTAATCGAGCGGTCATTGTGTTTTTGTCCCTAGTAAACCTACCCTCAAGCAGTATGGGACAGAAAAGTGTCGCTTCTTTCGATCTTACGACGGAGAGCGTTTCCGAGCAGAAGCTATTTCTGGCGTCATTCCTTGAACATGGAATGTCGCCGAGACCCTTTGTCTGGAAAGGAGCCGCCTTGTTTCCAGAACAGAATGTAATAAACTTATGCACCCAAGACTGGGCATTCGAACAAATTCGCGAAGCTATCGCGACCCGGTTGAAAGCGCCCGCCGATTCCGAGGATTTTACAGGTGTACTGCTTTCGACTCTGCTGGACTCAGGGCATCCAAAGACCCTGATGACGATGCTTGAACTGCTAAAAGGGCATCCCCGTCAGCGGTTCTATGTTCGTTTTGCTCTCATTTACGGTTACGGCCACCTCGTCCCAGAGGGCGTTCGCCGTTGGTATGAAGGCTTGGAGTCCACAGACCCAATGGTACGCGAGGAAGCTCAAAAAGTCGTCGGGGACCTCTTTGACAATTCAATGGAATCCGACGCTTACGCCCGCTACGTCTCGATGTGGGCCGACGGACTACTGACTCGCTACGGCACCACTCCCACCCCCGAACAACTGCTCGCCGACCCGGTCTTCGACGCGATCAGACAGCGCAATCCGGGCCGGTCCCTCGGCACGAGAACACAGTTGCTTGAACTCTCGAAAAGGCGCGAATCAGAGCGCCGAAGCGACCGCGCTCCTGTCAAGCGCTAGCAAGTTAACCCTATCCAGGTGTAGGTGGCCAATTCCACCGAGTCAACCCCCGGTTATACCCTCATCGAGCGAGCCCACCTATTCCCCATCCTACTCCGGCAAAAACACCACCGCCCGAGTGTCCTTATCAAACGCCCGGCCCAGCAAATACCCCCCCGCCATCCCGGGCACAATGCCATATCCCGCCTTGCCGCTGCTCTGCGTCGCCAGCGCCACAAAAGCATAAAACCCCACCGTCAACCCGATCACCCGGCCCCGGATTCGCCTCTGGCCTACCCGCACTTCCGCCAAGGCGTCCTTCGGATACGCAACGACCTCCTTGTTCGACCGCCGAAACCGAACACTATCCGGCGTCACGCTGATCCAATTGCCATCGAACTTGGTGCCATCTTTCAACTCCAGCACCACCCGCTTGCCCGCGAACTCAACCGGCGACTCGGACCACTTCACCGCCAACGGCTCCGCCGCCAAAATCGCCGTAAAAAGGGAACACAACAGAGTAAGCTTCATACCCTCACCCTACGCCTTCTTTCCTCTCGGAACCCACCAACTAGGACGGTTTCTGAAGCGTCACACGCACCGCTGTAATCGATTCATCCGAGAGTAGCCGAAACACTCTTCCCTCCACTTCCCGCCCCGCCACCACATCCGCCCCCACCAGCCCACACAAATGCAGTCCGCGCCGCCAATCGGGCACCGCCGGGTCAAGCAGCAGCAGCGAATCAGGCGAAAATCCCAAAGCCGCGAGCAGCGTTTTGGCCCAGTTGCGCACCGACGCCGAGTACGAAACCACCGCAATCAAAGTCGGCCCCTCCGGTCGCGCCGACCCCGCCAAAACCTCGGGCATCGACCGAAGCTGCAACGTCCGGAACGCCACGCCGGGCAGCGCTTCCGCTAACCGCGCCGCTTGCCCACCGTTGATCCAAAGCGCCGCAGTCGCCGGTTCCGACGTCGGAATTCCCGAAAAACGAACCGGTGCCCCGAGCGCCTCGCTCAGTTCCGCCGCCAAAATGCGAGCCAACTCCGCATCCGGGTCCACCACCAGCACTTCTAGACTGGAACTCGCCATCCGATCAAACGCCTCACGCACGTCCACCATCGAATGCCCCACCGCCGTAGCGGCTGCCAACCACTCCCGCACGAACGCGTCCACATTCGGCTGGGACTTAACAAACACGCCGCTGCCCCGTTTCGAAACCACCCAGTCGCGCGCCGCCAGATCCCGATACACGGCGCTAACTGTATTCGAGTGGATCCGCAGTCGCCGCGCCAACTCCCGAACACTCGGCAGCTTATGTCCAGCCGGCAAAGCACCACTCAGGATCCCCAGCAGCAACTGGGCGCTCAGTTGAGCGGTGATCGGCGTGGGAACATCACGGGAAATCCAAAGCT
>JANODS010000023.1:0-1653 GCA_031412835.1 Acidobacteriota bacterium
TACCTTGTGAGTCTGGCGCAGCCGGCCAAGCGATTGATCCGGACGATGCTGGATAAAGACGTCGCCTTGGAGACCGATTTCGCGAAGGAGCAGGAGCGGCGGCGGAAGAAGAAGTTGGGCGATGAAATTTACGATGTAACCGCGTGGAGTTTGCCCTTGATGTATGGGGTGGAGTCGATTCCGGTGACGAGTTTTCCGGGCGGGTCGACGCCGTTTACGGGCGCGCGGCCGAAGCCGGCCGTTCCGGCGAAGGCTCAGGTGGCTTACGTGATTCCGTGGGGTACGCAGGCGGCGGGTTCGTTTTTGACGGCGGCGCTGCGGGCGGGTTTGAAAGTGCATTCGGTGGATAAGCCGTTCGTGCAAAACGGGAGGAAGTTTGACCGGGGGACCTTGGCGGTGAAGGTGAAAGAGAACGCCGAGAATGTGCATGAGCTGGTGGTGAAGGCACAGGGCTATGCCGAGATTGTGGCGACGGATTCGGGGTGGGTGGAGAGCGGGGTGAACTTGGGCAGCCGGGCTGCGAATGTGATGAAGAAGCCGGTGATCGCGATGGCGTGGGATCGGCCAGTGTCGGCGAATTCGGCGGGTGCGGCGAAGTGGATGTTGGAGCGGCAGTACGGGTACCCGGTGACGGCGGTGCGGGTGGCATCGATGGCGACGGCGGATTTCAGCAAGTTTGACGTGTTGATTTTGCCGGATGCGACGGGCGATTACGCGGCGGCGTTGGGGGTGCCGGCGATTCGGCGGTTGAAGGAGTGGGTGGCGAACGGTGGGACGGTGATTGGGATTGAGGCGGGCGTCGAGTTCCTGGCCGATGCGCGGGTCGGGTTGTTGGCGACGGCGCGGGAGGCGATCGCGGTGGAAAAGAAAGTGGAACCGGCCAAGCCGGATGCGGGCGGGCGGGTTCCCGGGAAGTTGTTGGCGGCGGAGGCTGATTTCTTGAAGGCGATTGAGCCGGAGAACGATCAACTAGACGCGGTGCAGGGGATATTGGGAGTGGCGAAGACGGATCAAGACCATTGGTTGACGGCGGGAGTACCGCCGATGGTGACGGCGCTGGTGCAAGGCCGGACCGTGTTTAGCCCACTGAAGCTGAATGCGGGGACGAACGTGGCTTATTTCGAGGCGGCTGACAAGCTGGTGGCGAGCGGGTACATGTGGGAAGAGAGCCGGAAGCAGATGGCCTACAAGCCTCTGGTAATGGTGCAGCGGGAAGGGCGGGGGCACGTGATTGGGTTCACGAACGATCCGAACTTCCGGGGCTACATGGACGGGATGAACATCTTCTTTCTAAACGCGGTCTTCCGCGGCGTAGCGCATTCGCGCTAGTGATATTCTGGTGAGTTCGTAAGGAGCAGATATGGAAAAAGAACTTTCGCGTCGGGCACTGCTGGGCGCATTGGCGGCTGGTCCGGCGGTGTTGCCGGCACTGGGAGCGAATGAGAAGTTGAACGTCGGCTGGATCGGCACGGGCAGCCGTGGGATGCATGTGATGACGCAGATGTACACGGCGGTGCCGGAGAGCGTCATTGTAACGGCGGTTTGCGACACCTTCGAAGGCAACAAGAACAAGGGCAAGGACCAGGTTCAGACGAAGGGCGGCAACACGCCGAAGACCTACGTCGACTACAAGGACGTGTTGGCGGATAAGTC
>JANODS010000024.1:0-1513 GCA_031412835.1 Acidobacteriota bacterium
GTCCGTAATGTTGCCGTGCCGCGCCGGTAACTGCCGAAAAGTAAACGGAGCCCGCTGGCTGTAACAACTCCGCGTGTTGTTGAACCACGCTCGGTCGTTTTGATTGGGGTTCTGATAGTTGGCGCACGAAAACTCCCAGCCCGTTGCCAAGCCCGTCGGAACGCCCGAGTTCCAGTCCATCCAGAAGTTATAATTCCAACCGCCGATAATCATGTTCACGGCCTTCGGCGCATTCGCAAACAGCCGCCGACCCTTCCCAAATGGCAGATCGTAAACCCCCGCCAACGTTAGTTGCTGCCGCACGTCGATGTCGGTCAATTGCGTGCCCATGTTGTCGAACTTTTTGAAGTTAAACGCAAACTCTTCCCTCAGGAAGTTTTCCAACTGCTTCGACCACGTATAATTCAGCACCCAGGTGAACGTCCCGAACTTACTCCCCGGCAGCACCCGTTTCTCAAACCGAACCTGCAACCCGTGATACCAAGTGCTCCCCCACGGATTCGTAAACATCTGAATCCCCGTAAATTGTGGATGTTGCCGATACAGATCAAACCGCGTGACATCCGGAGACCCACCTAACCCCGTCCGCGGATCCAGCGTTCCGAAGAACGGATTCGCCACGCGAGCCTGCCAGAAAGTCGGATTCGCCTGCGCCTGTTCGTAAATGCTCTCACCCGGGTTGTTCAACTGAATCGTCCTCGGCTCCTTATTCGTCCGACTGCCGATATACGAAGCTTCCATCACCATCCCGAACGGCAGTTGCCGCTCTAACCCGAACGACCATTGAAACGTCCGCGGAATCATCCGCTGGCGCCCGTCAAAGCCCACTCCCAGCCCCACATTCGTCGCAATCCCCAAGCTCGACCCCACCGGAGTCACCACCCCATTGGGCCAGGGATTTTCAAGCGAATACGCCCCCGTCAAACCGGCGGATGGAAACTGCCCGGCCGTCAGCGAATTGATATACGGCGTCTGCTGACTAAATCCCGTCGTCGTGTTGTTCTGCGTCGCCGTACGGTGGAAAATCCCGCCACCCGAACGGATCACCGTGTTAGCCCCCAAACGGTAAGCCAAGCCAAACCGCGGCTGAATATTCGATAAGTCAAAGTCATATGGCCGCCGTGGGTTACCATTCACCCCCGCGAACTGCGGCCCCCCCACCAGCGTCTGCGGCGCCGGCGGATAGTTCGCTTGGCTCGCATTCTGCCGCCAACGCGCCAGCACCGCGTCAGACACCGGGCTCTTCGTCGAAAAATCAAACCCCGCCCAAACCCGATCATGTAACTCGGTAATCGGGAACTGCACATCGTAACGGAGGCCAATATTCAGTGTCAGCCGATTCGAGACCTTCCAGTCATCCTGGAAGAATCCAGCTATATACGGCTCACTCCGGAAAAACGTGTCGTTAAAATCAACAAACCCCGAATTCGCTACTCCCAGTAGCGTCGATGCAATCGACGACCCGTCAAACGCGTTCTGCCGCCGACCCGAATACTGCCGCGTCCAAGCATCG
>JANODS010000025.1:0-3784 GCA_031412835.1 Acidobacteriota bacterium
GTCGACCGCTTCAGCAGCAGGCCGGAATCGTAGGCGTTGGCTAGGCCGATGAGATCAAAAATGGTGGAGCAAAGGCCGCCCCCGGGGATCTTGTTGCTCGTATCGGCGAGGCCGGTGTTGATGATGCGGCCGTCCTTGTCTTTCGCGTAGCCGCGGCTGCGATTGCGGATTACCTCGCGCTGGTTATCGGCCCGGATGGTGACCATGCCGGCGGGCTTGAAGATGTTTTCGCGGACGTAGGCGAGGAAGGAGGTTCCCGCGGCGGCCTCGACCGCGGCACCGATGAGGTTGAAGCCGTACGTCGTGTAAAGGTACTTCGAGCGGGGTTGATGGACGAGCGGATCTTCCGAAAAGATGCGAAGCGGGTCCATGATGTTCGAGTAGTGGACGGTGGAATCAACTTCGTTGCCTTGGTAATGGCGGACGCCACCGAGATGGCCAAGGAGGTCCCGAAGCGAGACTCCCCACTGCTTTTGTGGGAACGCGGGGACGTAGTTCTGAACCGGGGCATCGAGGTTTAACTTGCCTCGTTCGACGAGCTGAAGAGCGGCGATGGCGGTGATGGGCTTCGAGATGGAGGCGAGGCGGTAGACGGTATCGGGCTTGGCGGGGATGTCGTGTTCGAGGTCGGCCTTTCCAAAGCCACCCGCGAGGCGGAGGAGGCCGTTTTCAGAGATCGCGACGCTGAGGCCGACCACCTGTTGGCGAAGGCGCTCGGCCTCGATGGCTTGTTCGACCCGCCGCACTTTCTCCGCTGGCCAGTCTTCGGCGCGGAGCACGGCGGCGAGAAGGATGAGAAGAAATATGGACCGCCGCATAGCCTTTGATTCTAGCCGAACTTTATCCTGATAAACTGCGTATTCCTAGCGAAGGAGTAATTCCGTGGTGAAATTTCTTCTGTGGTGCCTATTGCTTGTCGTCTGCTGGCCACTGGCCATCGTGGCGCTTTTGCTGTACCCGGTGATCTGGCTGCTGCTGATTCCGTTCCGCTTGGTAGGCGTAGCCGTATCGGGCGTCCTGGAAATGATCTGGGCCTTGTTCTCTCTCCCTGCGCGTCTAGTCAGGAAGATTGCTTAGCGTCTATCTAAGGAAAACGCGCACAACGGACTCGCTTCGGCCCGGCAGGATGGGCGAGTTCCTCGCCCGTTGGTGCCGGGCCTGCGCGGCCTGTGCGCTTGTGATCAGCATGGCGGTGGGAGCGGCGGTGGGGCTGCTGCTGCCGGAGTTCGGCCAGAGCTTGGCGCCGGTGGGGCGTGTCTTCTTAAAGCTCATTCAGTCGGTGATTGCGCCGGTGCTGTTTGGATCGCTTGTGGCCGGGATTGCGCGCGGGTCCGGCATCGGACGGCTGGGAGGTCGGGCGGTATTGCTGTTTGAGATTGCAACGACGATTGCGCTGTTGTTGGGCTGGGGGATCGTTTGGCTGACGGAGCCCGGGGTGGGGGTGGCGCTGCAGGCGGAACCGGTGAAGGCGGCGGTGCCGGTGGGCTTGGGGCAGGTGCTCGAGAACATTTTTCCGACGAGCATTTTCGATGCGATGTCGAAGGGGAGCGTGCTGCAGATCGTGATTTTCTGCGTGATGGTGGGGATGGCGGCGCGTGGGCAAGAGCAGTTCGTGCGGTTTGCGGAGTCGGTGGCGGCGGTGTCGTACGAGTACATTCGCTACGTGATGATGCTGGCACCGTTCGGGGTGGCGGCTTCGATGGCGGCAACGGTGGGGGCGGGCGGGTTCGCGGTGATCAAGGGCCTGAGCTATTTTGCGTTGGTCGCTTGGGTGGCGCAGGGGATTTTCGTGGGGGTGATCGCGCTGGGGTTGTGGTGGGCGAAGGTCCCGCTGCTGGGATTTGCGAAGGCGGTGCGGGAGCCGTTTTTGATTGCGCTGGGGACGACATCGAGCGCGGCCGCGTTGCCGAAGGCCATGGAGGCGATGGAGCGATACGGGGTTCCGCGGCAGGTGGTGAGTTTGGCGCTGCCGTTGGGGTTGAGCTTCAACTTGTGCGGCAGCACGATTCATTTGGCGATGGCGACTTTGTTTGTGGCTCAGGCGGCGGGGGTGCCGCTTTCGTGGGGCCAGCAGCTTTTGATTTTGGCTACGTTGAAGCTGACGAGCAAGGGGGTGGCGGGGATTCCGCGAGCGAACTTCGTGATTCTGTCGAGCCTGTTTACGGGGTTCGGGCTACCGCTCGAAGGGTTGGCGATGTTGCTGGGGGTGGACGCGGTGATTGACATGATTCGGACGGGGGTGAACGTGTTGGGGAACTGTGCGGCGACGGCGGTGTTGGGGGCCGGCCCGCGCAGTACCAGTTCGACGGGTTAGCGTTTGGGCATGAGGACTTCCTTGCGTTTCTGGACGACGAACCAGGTGGCGAGGGCGAGGGCGAAGACGAGGTCGTCGTGCTCGCGTTGGTGGCCGTCGGCTCGGAAGTGGATGAGCTCCTGTTCCAGGGCCGCGAAGCCGGGGACGGCTATCGGCAGATGGATCAGCTTCAGATCGAAGGCCGAACGGAGACGGGTGAGGAGGTCAGGCCTGGGGATGCCTTTGTAGCTGTCCTTGAGGTCGGAGGTGGTGTAGCCGCTCGTCAGCGTGACCGGGTGGAAGAAACCGGGCGGGACGACGCTGGAGCGGCGCATGAGCTCGATGAGAGTGCTCTCTCCGGTCGCGTCCATGGCCAGCGTCCTGGGATGCGTATACGGGGCGTGCTGGGCGTCGCAGGTGGCCAGGATGGCCTTCAGGCGGGCGGGCAGATCGAAGTGGGCTGCACCGAGGGGGAGCGACTCGGCGTGGATCAAGTTGATGCGGGGGTAGAGGGGCCTGCTCATATCGACCCGGTTGGCGGGGCCTTCGCTCCAGGTGAGGGCGAGGACGACGATGGCGGAATGGTCGATGCGCTTGCCGATGTCGACGCCGATGAAGAGCTCCGTGATTGAGGGGATGGGCTTGCCCTGGGGCTCGCGGGGGATCGTCGCTTGCTCGATGAGTTCGCGGTCCAGGAACTGGAGACGGTTGGCGATGAAGGCGCATTCGTACTCCTGGCGGAAGAGGGCGTCGCCGAGGAAGGCGCGTTCCTGGGCGAGGAAGGCCGGGGCGATGCGGGGGCATTCGCCGGAAGGGGAGAAGAAGCGGGTCCAGGCGAGGTCGGAGGCGGTGCAGATTTCGTGGAAGCGGCCGGTTTGGCCGTTAGGCGTGGAGAAGATCCAGAGGGCTCCGTTGGAGACGGCCAACATTGGGGTGATGGCTTGGAAGATTTGGTCATCGACGAAGGCGGCCTCGTCGACGAGGATGAGGGCGACGCTGGCGTAGCCGCGGGCGCTGGTGGGGACGTCGGGGAGCGCGATGAAGCGGGAGCCGTTGGGGAGGACGAGAGAGCGGGCGTGGTTGCGGTCGGCCTTTGTGGGGAGGCCGAGTTGGTGGGCGAAGTGACGGATGCGGCCGAGGAGTTCGCCGGCTTGGGGGCCGACGGGGCCGAAGATGAGGATGAGCGCGCCGGGCTGGGTAAGGGCGAGGTGGAGGGCCTTGGCGGCGGCGGCTTGGGTTTTGCCCTGCTGGCGGCCGGTGCAGACGGCGAGGCGGGAGGCTTCGAGATCGAGGAGCTCGGCTTGGCGGGGGTCTGGGGTGAAGCCGAGAGAGAGTTCGGCCCAGGCGGAGACTTTTGGCAAGTGGGGCAGGCGCCGGCCCGGAAGCCCGCGCCGAACACGGCTACTCTATCGTCCTGCCGCCTCGTCGAGCGCCGCAACGAGCCGAGCCGCCCCCCAAAGTCCGTACCGCTGGCTCGGGTGCCGCCTGACC
>JANODS010000026.1:0-1598 GCA_031412835.1 Acidobacteriota bacterium
CTAGGGGAAGCTTCATCTCTTTTGCTCCGGCAGGGCGAATACAAAGATCGCGGAGCCGTTGGGGAATTGCTCCGTTTCGGGCCAAAACTGCTGCATCAAGCCGGCGACGGCGGAGCCCCAACCGGAGGGGGTCGCGATGTATTGGCGGCCGTTGACGGCGTATGATATTGAGCTGCCGCGATGGCCGGAGCCGGTATTGAAGCTCCAAAGTTTTTTGCCGGTGCGGGCATCGAGGGCGAAGAAATCGCCTTCGGCGTCGCCCGTGAAAACGAGATTTCCGGCGGTGGCGAGGACGGAGGCGAGGAGCGGATACTTGTACTCGTACTTCCAGAGAGCTTTGCCGGTGAGGGGTTCGTAGGCGCCGAGATGGCCGCCGGTTTTCTTGTCGGGCGTGGGGACGAGCTTGAAGGTGCCGCCGAAGAAGGTTTTGCCTTCGGAAGGGGACTCGGGTTGGGCGGTGACTTCCTGGCACCATTCGATGCCGGTGGTGAAGAAGAGACCGGCCTTGGGGGACCAGGCGCCGTGGTTCCAACTGCGGCCGCCGCCGATGGAGGGACAGATGAGCTTGGGCTTGCCGACGACGGGTTCATTGCGGCCGAGGAGTTCGCCTTTGGGGCCGACGCCTTTGATCCAGTTGATGTTCTTGGCGACGGGCCAGGCGGTGATGAATTCGCCGGTGGTGCGGTCGAGGACGTACGTGTAGCCGCCTTTGCTGACGTTGATGAGGACCTTACGCGGAAGGGCATTGATGGGAATTTCAGCGAGGACTATTTCGTAGGCGGCGTCCCAATCCCAGACGTCGTGGGGCACTTGCTGGAAGTGCCATTTGAGCTTGCCGGTTTCGACGTCGAGGGCGACGATGGAATCGGTGTAGAGGTTATCGCCTTTGCGATTACCGCCGTAGAAATCTGCGGCGGGATTGCCGACGGCCCAGTAGACGAGGCCGAGGCTGGCGTCGAAGGAGCCGGTCATCCAGGTGGAGCCGCCGCCGAATTTCCAGCTGTCGCCTTGCCAGGTTTCGTGGCCCTTTTCGCCGGGGCCGGGGATGGTCCAGAAGCGCCAGAGATGGCGGCCGGTTTTTAAATCGAACGCGTTCAAATATCCGCGATGGGCGGAGTCGCCGCCGGTGACGCCGACGATGACTTTGCCTTTGGCGATCAGGGGGGCGGCGGTGATGTTGCAGCCGCATTGGTTGGCGTCTTCGACGTTGACCTTCCAGAGTTGGCGGCCGGACTTGGCGTCGAGGGCGACGACGTAGTTGTCGAGGGTGCCCATGACGAGGCGGCCTTCGGAGATGGCGACGCCGCGATTCCAGGGGCCGTAGAAGGTGGTGAAGGTTTTCGGGAGTTCGTAGATGTAGCTCCAGAGGCGCTTGCCGGTGACGGCGTCGAGGGCGAAGACTCGATTGTGCGAAGTGGAGACGTACATGACGCCGTCGATGACTAGGGGCGTGGACTGGAGGCCTCCGTCGTTGTCACCGGTTTGGAAGACCCAGGCGGCGGCCAGTTGGGAGACGTTGGAGGCGTCGACTTGGTCGAGCGCGCTGTAACGCCAGGCGCTGTTTTGACCGCCGTACTCCGGCCAGTTTTCCTTGGTGG
>JANODS010000027.1:0-1814 GCA_031412835.1 Acidobacteriota bacterium
GTGCGCTTGGAGAGCATGATGGATGTGGATCGGTAGCCGCGTGGCTCCGAGGAGATCGATAAATCCGTCCAACAAGTCGGCGGGCGGGCCGTACTGCCAGACCATTTGCTTGCCGATGCCGGCCTTGATCGTGATTTCCCAGGCAGTGGCAGCGCTGACGAGAATCTGATTTCGGTCGGACCTCAGCATGTCCACGACTTGTGGGGGAAGTTTTGCCGGATCCCCGATGGCCCAGAGGAAAACGTGGGTGTCGAGGAGGAGCTTCAAGCCTCGGGGTCTCCGTGGAAGAAAGCCATCGTTTCGGGGTCCAGAGGAGCGTTGAATTCTTCGAGAGGGGACATAGTAAAGGCACCTTTAGCGAAACCTAGCTCGCGTTTCGGTTTGTAGCGGTCGATTCCGACCAGAACGGCAACCGGCGTACCGGCTTTGGAGATGATGACGTCCTCGCCTTGACTTGCTCGCTCCAGGAGTTTGGAGAAGTTGGTTTTTGCTTCGTGGATATTGGTCGCCATAGGTTCAGGATAGCGGACTTAGTCCGGACTGGACTAAGCCCTTCGGCACTCGCGAAGAATTGACCAGCCCTGCTCGCCAAAACTCTACCACCAACCGGCCCCGGTTGCGCTGTCTATCCGACGAGCATGGGCTTGTGGCGCTCGGCCTGGCCGCGCGGGCAAAAACGTCGGTGCCGAAGTCGATGCAACGACATACGCGCCTGCGGCACGGATGATGAAAGTCCCGCCCGTCGGCATGCCACGCGGCAGGATCAGTTTGTGGTCTGGTCAAGTCTATTCCACCGGGACACTTCTACTTTGCTTTGACCGACTGGAACTGACCGGCTAGAGTTTTTCTCGGGACGAATGGTTGTTGCGCTTCGTTCAAAGGGACGTCGACTGCAACGGAACTCATGGCTCTGGCGAGCCCAGCCCCGACAGCGCTAATCATACAGCCGCCGTCTTCGCCCGCGCGCTCTAGACAGAGTTCGTCGCTCATTGCGTAATCATTCATGATGGTCTCCCTTTAACAAATTCGTTGGTTTGAGCTTCGGTCATCTCGAAGTATCATAGCCTCTCCCCGTGGAGAGCCGTCAATGCGGAGATCGTGCATATAATTCCGGTAGAAGGGTCGGGATAATGCTATGCGACCTTGGGGATACCTCAGGTTAGGCAGCCGATTCTGATCGAGCGACGGTGATGCTGACGCGATAGCCTAAGGCGGCGATCAGCCGGATGAGAAGGTCGCTGGAGACGTTATCGAGATTGCCGTTCAGGATGGAGGTGACTCTGGTTCGGGAGGAGCCGCCTCTTCTCGCAACCTCCGCGTGGGTCAGTGCTCCGTCGGCGACTATCTGCCGAAGGCGAGTAAGGAGCTCATGCTGGACTTGCCATTCTTGGGCTTCCAGTCCGCTCAGTCCCAGGGTAGGGGCCAAGGCTTCCGGGGTTTTGACGGTGACCGTCTTAGGTTTCATAATTGATCTCCCTGGATCGCATTGATCAATTCGTTTAGTCGCTTTCTCGCCAGTTGAATTTCCGGTAACGGAGTTTGTTGGGTCTTTTTTGCGAAGGCATGAGGCACGAGGATCGAATTTGCGTCGGCAGTAAAGTAGAAAGTTCGAAATTGGCCGTCGTCACAGTGGAGCCGCAACTCAGAAACGCCAATCGCAACCGACGGCATGGGCCTGGAAAGTGGCATCCCCGGCTGTTCGCCCCGTTGGAGCAAGAACAGTGCCTTACCGAGCCGATCGCGAATCTCGCGAGGGAATTTACGAATTGCATCGCGAGCCTTGGGATGAAATACGATCGGCTTCACGACTCCGA
>JANODS010000028.1:0-3307 GCA_031412835.1 Acidobacteriota bacterium
CCGCCTCACCCTCGTCATCGAAAAATTCGGCGGTCGCCAAGCCGAGGCCTGGATCTTTGACTCCGACCGCCCCGAAGCCCTCCAATGGGACCGCCAAGGCGACCGCATGATCGTCCGCGAACAGTTCCGAACCATGCTCCGCCGATCCTTCGTCGGCTGGGAACTCGACGACCTCTCCACCGAACGCAACCTCCAACACACGCTCTCCGCCAACTATCCCCGCGCCGTCATCCGCCAAGGCAAACGCGCCTGGGCCGCCATCCTCGCGCCCCCCGACGCCCCCCACGCCCTCTCCTTCGGGCTCATCTGGCTCGACTACGTCCGCCGCCGACGCCAACCCAAAGTCACCGTCGAAGGCCTCGCCCTCTTCCTCCCCGTCGCCGAAACCCAAGCCATCGCCCTCCGCCTCCGCTGGCTCGACCCCGCCAAAGCGCTCTTCACCCTCTTCGCCTACGGAGCCGATGGCCACGCCACCCCCCTCGACCCCGCCGACTGCGGCAACCTCCGAACCAGCCTCGAACACTGTCAACACTCCATCCTCGCCCTGCCGGACTGGGTCGCCCAGCTCGCCGCCTGGCCCAACGTCGAACGCCTCTCCCTCGCCGGCGGCACCGCCAGCTTCCGCGTCTTCGGCCTGGAATTCGCTCGCTGGCGCAACGGCGAACTCCGCGGCGGCATCCTTCGCGGCGGCATCGACGACAAGCGCGTCCTCCAACCCAGCCACCTCCCCGAACTGCGCGCCATCGCTGCCGAACTCTCGAACCTCCGCAACGAGCACGGCAGCATCCTAAACCAACGCGCTCCCGAAGCCTGGCTCGAAATGCGCGTCCGCGAATCCATCACCACCCTCGACGCCCGGCTCTGCCCGGAACCCATCTACGGCCAGGTCCCCGCCCTCGCTGGCGTCGACCGCGGCATCGCCGACCTGCTTTCGATCGAACGCTCCGGCCGCCTCGTCGTTCTCGAAATCAAAGCCACCGAAGACATCCATCTCCCTCTCCAAGCCCTCGACTATTGGATGCGCGTCGCCTGGCACGCCGAACGCAACGAGTTCACCGCCCACGGCTATTTCCCCAGCCACGCCATCTCCGCCGACCGCCCCCGTCTACTCCTCGTCGCCCCCGCCCTCGAATTCCACCCGACTACCGAAACCATCCTCAGCTTTTTCTCATCTCTAGTTGCAGTGGAGCGCATGGGCGTCGGGTTAGAATGGCGCCAGGAACTCCGCTTGCTCTTCCGGCTCCACGGCTCAGCTCGTCCGGCATAACTATGGTCATCACATCCTTTATCAAAACCGTCGCGACCTCCATCAAGAACTTGAATCCGGACGTGGTGCGGAAGTTGGCCGACCGCGATATCAACATCGGCCTCACCGCCAGTAGCGAAAACGAGCTCAATCGCATGTGGGCCTTTCTCGCGCCGGATAGCCTTTCTGAAAAGAAAAAGAACGAACTTGTCCGCCTCGTCCACCCCCTCGGCCCTCGTCTGCCGTCCATGCCTCCGCCGCCCGCGCATGTCGATCTTGAACTGTGGGAAGAAGGGCTCAACAGACCCCGCCACGCCTTCACCTACTACAAGCAGGACCCCGACCGCACCGTCCGCGAAATCCTCGAAAAGCACGATGATTTGGGCCTGCCCCTGGCGCGCCACTTCGTCGCCTTTCGCAAGCCGGTCTCCGAAAAAATCATCAACGCCGCCAGCCAGGAAAACGCGCTCTTTTCCATCGCCACCTCGCTGCCCAACATCGTCCCCAGCTTTCTCTCGCTGCCCTTCGCCGTCGGCGAATTCGCCAGCGATACCGCCTTCATCACCGCCAACCAGCTCCGCATGGCCTTCATGCTCGCCGGAGCCAACGACCGCTCCATCGGCTATCGCGAACAGAAAGGGCAAGTCGCCTCCGTCATCGCCGGAGCCTTCGGCTGGCGAGCGCTCGCGCGGGAACTCGTCAGCAAAATTCCCTTCGGTGCCGGCGTCGTCAGCAAAGCCACGGTCGCCTACGCGGGCACTTGGCTGGTCGGCCGGGGCCTGCAGAAGCTCTACGGCTTCGGCGGCCAACTCTCTCGCGACGAGCGCCATAAGATCTACGACGAAGGGCTTGCCAAAGGCAAAACGGTTGTCGCCTTTCTCATGCAGCGATTTAAGAAGACCGCCTAGCTACAATAGGGGAGATGGTCACCGTCGAAATATTTGAAGACCTGCAGTGCCCCGACTGCGCCCGGCTGCAACACATGCTGGACGACCATCTGCTTCCCGCGCTCGGGGAAACCGTCACGTTCGTCCGTCGCGATTTTCCCCTCGTTAAGCACCCCTCTGCCCGCGGCCTCGCCGAGGAAGCGCAATTCCTGCGGCTCACCGAAGGCTCCGAGGCCGAATGGGCCTGGCGCCGCCGCTGCCTCTTCTCCATCGGCCGGGTCCAGGCCCCCATCGCGGACCGCGACTCCGCCGGAGTCGACGCCGACCTGCTCGAAGCCCACTCCCGCGGCGTCGCCAAAACGCCCACCGTCTTCGTCGGCAACCATGTCCTGATCGAAAAGTTCACCGCCGACGAACTCCTAAGCGCCATCCGAGATTCCGAATGACTAAACCCGTCGCCCTCATCACGGGTGCCAGCCGAGGCATCGGCCGCGGCATCGCCGTCGAACTCTCGAAGTCCCATTCCCTAGTCGCGACCTACCGAGGCCGCCTCGACGCCGCTGAATCCCTCCGCGCCGAAACCGGTGCCGAAATCATCCAATGCGATATCGGCAACCGCGAAGACCGCGCCCGCCTCCTCGCCTTCACGCGCGAAAAGTTCGGTCGCCTCGACCTGCTCGTCAACAACGCCGGCATGGCCCCCCGCGTCCGCGCCGACATGCTCGCCGCCACGGAAGAAAGCTTCGACGAGCTCATCAACACGAACCTAAAAGGCCCCCACTTCCTCACCCAAGCCGCCGCCAACTGGATGGCCGAACAGGGCGATGGCCGCATCATTTTCGTCACGTCCATCTCGGCCTACACCGCCTCCATCAACCGCGCCGACTACTGCATCTCCAAGGCTGGCCTCGCCATGTCGGTCTCGCTCTATGCCACCCGTCTAGCCGAAAAAGGCATCAAAGTTTTCGAAATCCGCCCCGGAATCATTCGCACGGATATGATCTCCGCCGTCGAATCCGTCTACGAGGAAAAGATCGCCAACGGCCTGCTGCCCCAGCGCCGCATGGGCGAAACCTCCGACATCGCCAAAGCCGTCCGCGGCATCGCCGACGGCCTGCTCGACTACTCCACCGGCCAAGTGCTCAACGTCGACGGCGGCTTCCACCTCCGCAGC
>JANODS010000029.1:0-1360 GCA_031412835.1 Acidobacteriota bacterium
CCGCCCCGGCGACATCGTCACCTCCCTCAGCGGCAAAACCATTGAAGTTCTCAACACCGACGCCGAAGGCCGCCTCATCCTCGTCGACGCCATTGAATACGCTCGCCGTCTCGGTGTCACCCACATCGTCGACGCCGCCACCCTCACCGGAGCGATCGTCGTTGCCCTCGGCCACGTCCACGTCGGTGCCTTCACCAACAACGACGAAATGCTCGCAAAGGTCATGGCCAGCGCCAAGACCCAAGGCGAAAACATGTGGCACATGCCCCTCGACGACGATTACGCCGACTACCTCAAGACCCCCTTCGCCGACCTACCCAACATCGGCGGCCGTTGGGGCGGCGCCATCACCGCCGCCTACTTCCTCAAGGAATGGACAGGCGGCACCCCCTGGGTCCATCTCGATATCGCCGGCACCGCGTGGCTCGAAGAGACCAAGCCCTTCCTCGCCAAAGGGCCCACCGGCGTCTGCGTCCGCACGTTTATTGACCTTGCTTTGAACTGGCGCTAATCAGCATCGACAAAACGAACCTATCGCGCCGTGCCTTAACCGCCTCCAACTTCCCCTCGGGCCAGGCATGAAAACCCTGGCCCGTTTTCGCGCCCAGCTTCCCGTCCCGCACGAGCTCCCGATAGTACTCCGGCGCTCGCGGCTCGTTGTATAAATCCCCCGCCACGTACTCCGTTATCGCCAACCCCATCGCTAACCCCACCACGTCCTGATGCTCCAGCACCCCGTATGCCGGCAGCCGCAGCCCAAATCCCATCCGCGCCGCCAAGTCCACGTCCTCCGCGCTCGCAATCCCGGAAGCGACAATGTGCGCGGCTTCTCTCACCAGCGCCATCTGCAGCCGATTCCCCAACTGCCCCGGCGTGTCTTTCTTCACCAGCACCGGCGTCTTTCCGCATCGCGTCAGAAGCGCTTTAACTGCCTCCGCCACCGCCAACTCTGTCTCCGCCCCCATCACGATCTCCACCAGCGGCATCAAGTGCGGCGGGTTCCAAAAGTGCGTCGTCAAGACGCGCCCCTTATGCCGACACCGCGCGGCAATCGCCGTAATGCTCAGCCCCGAAGTGTTCGAAGCCAGCACGCAATCCGCCCGCGTCGCCCCATCCAGTCGCTCGAACAGCTCTTGCTTGAACCCCATCTCCTCCGGTGCCGACTCCACGACGATATCGGCCTCGGAAACACACCCAAACTCCGTCGTCGCCCCCATCGCCACCGGCGTCCGCCCCAACCCATTCGAACGCAGCAACTCCCACTGCGCCGCCGCCGTCTCCAACCCCCGTTCCCCAGCCTCCACGCTCCGGCTCAACAGAGTTGTCTCCACCCCGCCCATCGCCAGCGTCAGCGCAATCC
>JANODS010000030.1:0-3015 GCA_031412835.1 Acidobacteriota bacterium
CTTGGGCGCGCCAGTGTTGGACGGTGTCCATGAGAATGGCGTCGAACTTTTGGCTGTGATTTTGGCGCATCCAGCGGCGGCCGTCGTCGACGACAATGTTGACTTTGGGGTTGTGAAGAACCGGGGCAACGTCGGGATAGCGGCGGATGACTTCGAGATAGCCGCCGTTGATTTCGACGACGACGGCGCGCTGGACCGCCGGATGGTTGGCGACGATTTGCGACCACCCGCCGCCCGCCATCCCGATAAGGAGGACTTCGCTCGGCGCGGGGTGGAGGTAGCTCAACGACAGCGGACGGATGCAGTTATCGTGCTTGAGGAGGTCGGTGGAAAGCACTCCGTCATGGGCGCCGCCGCCATAAATTTGTCCGGTGGAATCGACGGAGACGACGCCGCTTCGGGTTTCGACGAGGTCGGTAAACCGTTGGCCGATGTACTCATCCTTGTAGAGCAGACGCTCATAAACAGCGCTGAAGGAGGGGAGGAGCGCGAGGACGGCGGTAGCCGCTAAGAGGGGGCCGCGAGCGGTGCGAAGGGAGAGCCAGGCGACGGCGAGACCGACCACCGAGAGCGCGAGGCAGATGGCCCAAAGGGGGAGGAGGTTAAGCAAAATGAAGCCGATGACATAGCTGCCCGCGACGGAGCCCGCGATGTTGGCGAGATAGAGAAAGCTGAGGCGGCGACCGGCGCGGTCGTCCGGGGGAACGGCGGCGTGGCAGACGAGCGGGAAGACGGCACCGAGAAGGCCGGCGGCGAGCCCAATCAGCGGGAGAGTGGCAGTGTAATCGACGAAGGCCACGAGGTAGGAGATGGCGGGAATGGTCGAGAAGCTAACAACGGTGGCGATGAGGATGAGGCGACCGATGGGCCAACGGAGGCGCGGAGAAAACCAGGAGCCGAGGGCGATGCCGGCGAGGAAGGCACCGAGGACAAAGGAGAAGCAACGGGGGCTGCCGCCGGAGGCGAACGAGTAAACGCGATACCAGATGATTTCGAAGCCGAGCGAAACGAAGCCGACGACGCCGGCGAGGAGCAAGCCCGTGGGGAAGGCCATGGTGGCTTGGCCGCGCGTGGCGGGCGTTTCAGGGCGGAGCGGGGCCGGGGTCGAGCGGAAGTGAACGACTAATACGGTAAGGCCGACCAAGGCGTTGATGGCGGCGGCGAGTTCGACGGTGCCGGACATGCCGAGTTCTTTCATCGTATAGAGCGCGGCGGCAAAGCAGGCTACGGCGGAGCCAAGCGTATTGACGAAGTAGAGCAGGCCAACGGAGCGGCCGACGTGACCGGAGACGCGGACGAGATGGGTGACGAGAAGTGGGAGCGTGGCACCCATGAGGACGGTGGGGAGGACCACCGCGGCGAAGGAGAGGAGAAACGTGGGAGCGCCTAGACTGGAGAGGGATTGAAATAGTTGGAGCGAGACGAGGCCGAAGGCGGCGATGGCAAGTTCCATAACGGCGAAGGCGAGGAGCAGCGGGAGGCTGGGGCGTTGCGAGAGCCATCCGCCGAGCAGGCTGCCGAGGCCGAGACCGAGCATAAAGGCGCTGACGACGACGGTGACCGACTCGACGTTGACGCCGAAAATCGTGAAAAGCGCCCGCTGCCACACAATCTGATAGAGCAACGCGGGGAAGCCGGAGAGGAAGAAGAGGGCTGACAGCCAGCGGGTAGAGGAGACCAAGTCCCTTCAGTATAGGGGGACGGTTACGGTATTCTGAAATCAGTGCTGGTTACTATTGAACCGAAGGTTGAACGGCCCAAGTGGCTGCGCGCGCCCGCTCCCGTGGGGGAGAACTATCGGGACTTGAAGCAACTGGTGACCGACCTGCGGCTGCATACGGTGTGCGAGTCGGCGGCGTGCCCGAACATCGGCGACTGCTGGAATCGGCGGACGGCAACGTTCATGATTTTGGGGAATGTTTGTACGCGGCGATGCGGATTCTGCGCGGTGCAGAAGGGCGCGCCGCTGGAAGTGGATATGGACGAGCCGCGGCGCGTGGCGGAGGCCGTGGCGCTGATGGGATTACGGTATGCGGTGGTAACGTCCGTGAACCGGGATGACCGGAAGGACGGCGGAGCGTTGCTGTTCGCGATGACGATTGAGGCGATTCGGGAACGGGTGCCGGGCTGTCAGGTCGAGGTGCTGGTGCCGGATTTCCAGGGTAAGCACGAGGCCATGGAGATTGTGATGAACGCCGCGCCGGACGTGCTGAACCACAACACGGAGACGGTGCCGCGGTTGTACCGGATGGTTCGGCTGGGGGCTCGATACGAGCGTTCGCTGGACATGCTGGCTTATGCGAAAAAGTTGCGGCCTGAAGCGCCGACGAAGTCCGGTGTGATGCTGGGATTGGGCGAGACTCGGGACGAGGTGATGCAGGTGATGCGGGACTTGCGGGCGCACAACGTGGACATCTTCACGCTGGGGCAGTATCTGCGGCCTTCGCCGAAGCATTTGCCGATTATCCGGTACGTGCCAATTGAGGAGTTCAACGAATACCGAGCGTTCGGCTATGAGCTCGGGTTTGCGCACGTCGAGGCCGGGCCGCTGGTGCGAAGCAGCTATCACGCGGACGAAGGGGTTTCGAGCGCCTTCAAAATGGCGGCGGCAAAATCGTTGACGACGGCGTGATCGGAATTCGCCATCACGACGATGGTGAGGTTGAGTTCGGGGTAGAGCACGAGTAGCGTCCGCGCACCTTGCTGCGAGCCGCTGTGGGAAATTGCTTCCCGACCGGCGATCGGCGAGACGTTCCAGCCGAGGCCGTAGCCGGTGCGTTTGCCATCGAGCATGCGCTGGGGCTGGGTCATGTTACGCATTGTCGACCGCTTCAGCAGCAGGCCGGAATCGTAGGCGTTGGCTAGGCCGATGAGATCGAAAATGGTGGAGCAAAGGCCGCCCCCGGGGATCTTGTTGCTCGTATCGGCGAGGCCGGTATTGATGATGCGGCCGTCTTTATCTTTCGCGTAGCCGCGGCTGCGATTGCGAATTACCTCGCGCTGGTTATCGGCCCG
>JANODS010000031.1:0-8288 GCA_031412835.1 Acidobacteriota bacterium
CGCCCAACCCGGTTCCAAACGGCCGCGGGAACTGCAACGCCGGAACCCCGTTCACCAGTTGGTTCGGAAACGTCCGCGCATCCGAAACGTGAATGCCCGTGATCGTATAAAACACCGACCCCAGAATCGTCGCCGTGAAGATCCCATAGCCGCCTCGGATCACCGTCTTGTTGTTCGCAAACGGTCGATAGGCAAAACCAAACCGCGGCATGAAGTTGTTGTAGTCGTTGTAGCGCAAGGTCTCCGGCAATCCGGCGTCCTTCGCCAGCACAATCGGAGTGTTCCCAATCGAGGCGGCAAATGCCGGAGAAGTCACCTTCCGGGCGTCCTCGTTCGAAATGATCACCCGCCCCCCCGGGCCAGGAAACGCCCGGTCAAAGTTCGACGTCGTCAGCGCCTTGTCAAAGAACATCGGATGCAACTCGTAACGAATCCCATAGCTAATCGTCAGCTTCCGATTCACCCGCCAGTCATCCTGCGCGTAGACCCCCGTGTGGATCGTCGTCCCATCCACGTCCGCCCCCGTGTTCGCCAACTGGGTAGTATTCGGGATACCGAGCAAAAAATCCGACATCCCAAACCCCGAATATTGGCCGTTGAACTGGTAAGCACCCATGTCATCACCACTGAAAAACGATGTAATGTCGGTGGTGTTCAGCCGCCGAATATCGGCCCCAAACTTAAAGCTATGGCTGCCCTTCAGCCAGGAGAAGTTATCGGCGAACTGCCAGGTCCGGCTCCGAACCACACTCTCCCGACCGTTGCCCGTCCCGCGAATTCCGTTGATCTGAAGATCGGGCACCTGCGAGCCCTTCGGCAGGTCGCTCCGAATGCCCAGGATCCCCGCGGAACGCACAAGGCCCGGCCCGTCAAACGTCTGGCCGTTCAACCCAAACGTGCTGATGCTCTCCTGCCGCGCCCAGCCGAACCGGATCTCGTTCAACTTGTTGGCACTCACAATCCAGTTATGGGCCAGCGCGAGATTGATCGGATTCTGGCTGCCAACCCGCGACCCGATAGTCTCAAAAAGATCAAGCGGAGTCGCCTGCGAAAGGTCCTTCTGCGACAACCGGCCAAAGATCCGATGCGCCCCCGAGAAGTTATGGTCAATCCGAACATCGTACTGGTCGTTGTCGTTCTTCTGCCCTTCCTGCCGCTGATAGTTCGGCGTCGCGATCGTCTCGCCCGCCCGCGTCGGGTTTGGATACAGCGCCCGCATCAGCGCCGTCGAAGTCGAAGAGATCCGATTCGCCGGGATGATGTTCCCCGCAAAGGGCGCGTTCGAAGCCAGCGGATCCCGCAACTGATTCGCCGGCAGCAACGGCGCGAAGTTGCCCGTCCGGAAGCCGGTCGGAGGCACCGTCACGTTAATCACCCGCTGCGCCCGAAAGCGAAGCGCCTCAAAAGCCCCAAAGAAAAAGGTCCGATTCTTGATCACCGGCCCGCCCACAAATCCGCCAAAATCGTTCGAAACCTTAAACGGCGTCCGCGACGCAAAGAAGTCCCGGGCATCAAACGCCCCATTCTGGTGGTACCAATACGCCGCCCCGTGGATCTGGTTCCCGCCCGACTTCGACGTAATCGTGATGTCGCCCGCCTGCGCAAACTCCGCGTTGTTGCTGTTCGAGCTGATCCGCACCTCGCTCACCGAATCCGCCGTCGGAAACATCTCCCGTAACACGCCATTCGACCGGACATTGATATTCGAAACCCCATCCACTGACGCCGTCGCCATGAAAGGCATCGTCCCGCCAATCGAGTAGTTACCCGACGAATCCGGCTGCACCCCAGGCGCGTTCGCAATCGCCTGATAGAACGTGTTCGAGTTACCCGCCCGGTAGTTCACCGGCAGCCGGTTCAACTCCTCTCCCGACTTGGAGTCCATCACCGTCGACATCTCTAACTGCACCATCTGCGCCGACGAACTCACGAGAACCTCGGTTGCTACCTGCGCCAACTCCAGCTTGGTATCGATGCGCGAAATCTCTCGCGCCCGTAGGTTCACGCCCTTCACGAGCGCACTGCGGAAGCCCGTCTTCTCCACCAGAACTTCATAAGCCCCCGCCTCCATATTCGGCACGAGATACGATCCTGAGCCATCCGATCTGGTCGACCGCACCTCCCCCGTCCCCGTTCGAGTTGCTTTAATCGTTGCTTCCGCAATCGCCGCCCCCGATGGATCCGACAGTTGGCCTCGGATTTCACCCAGCGTGGATTGCGCGAGTAAGTTAATCGACAGGAAAAGAAAGGCAAGAAGGAGACGCATGGAGTGAACACTAACAAGCCTAGGTTTCAACCCGATGTCGACTTCGTTTGCTCTAAGTTAACTTCCGCAGTCTATAAGAATCTTCATCACGTCCGCGCCCTGCTCCATCTCGAGTAGCCCCCTCTGCACGTCGTCCAGCGGATAGACGCCCGTAATCAGGCTCCGAAACGGCACCGCCCCCGCCGCCAACAACGCAATCGCCTCGTCGAAATCCTCCGGCTCATACACCCTCGTCCCGATCATCTCTTGCTCCTTCCAGAACATTTTGTGCAGGTCCACCGGCACCGGCTTCGGGAACACCGCCACCACCACGATCCGCGCCCGCACCCGTCCCAGCTTCGTCATCAGCTCCGCTCCCGGTGCCGATCCCGAGACTTCGAACACCACGTCCGCCCCGTCCTTGGCCGTCTCCGCCTGTACAAACGCCGCCACGTCCGCCGTCCGCGGGTCCAGCACCTCCAAGCCCATCTCCCGCAGCAGCTGCACGCGAAATGGGTTAATCTCCGTCACCACAACCCGCGCCCCATGGTGCCGCGCCACCAGCGCCACCAGCGCGCCAATCGGCCCGCCCCCAATCACCACCGCAAACTCGCCCGGCTTCACCCGCCCCATCCTCACGTCATGGCAGGCCACCGCAATCGGCTCCACCAACGCCGCGTCCAACAGCGAAAGAGCGTCCGGCAACCGATGCAGCGTATGCGCCGGAATCGTCCACAAGCCCTGCATCGCCCCCGGCTCGTCAATCCCAATAAACTTCAACGACGGGCACACATGCGAATGCCCCCTCCGACAAGTCGGGCAGTCATTACAAGGAGCCAACGGCCGAACCGTCACCCGGTCGCCCACCGCCCAATTCTCGACGCCGTCCCCCAACGCCACAATCGTCCCGGAGCTCTCATGGCCAATCACCTGCGGTAGCGAGACCCGATGGTCCATGTTGCCGTGGAACAGATGCAGGTCAGTCCCGCAGATGCCGCAATGAGAAACTTGGATCTGCACCTCCCCCGCGGCGGGCGAAACCGGCACACAAGGCGCGACGGCGATGGCTCTTTGGCCTTTATATTCAGCAGCACGAAACATCAGCCCAGTATGCGTCGTCTTGGCTACATGGTCAAACAACTCCTCGTAGCGTTTACGCTCCTGGCTACCTCACTCGTAGCCGCCGATGTGTCTGGTAAGTGGTCCGCGCAAGTGCCGGGCCGCAATGGGGAAACCCGGGAACAGATCCTCAACCTGAAAGCCGATGGCGATAAACTAACCGGCACCATGACCGCCGGCCAAGGCGGCGAAGCGCCAATTGCCGATGGCAAAGTGACCGGCGATACCGTATCGTTCACCATGACCCGCGAGATGAACGGCAATACCATCAAGTGGACCTACACCGGCACCGTCTCCGGTGACGAGATCAAAATGAAGCGCGCCGGCGGCCAAGGCGAGCCGCGCGAGTTCGTCGCCAAACGCGTCAAGTAAGCGGAAGGGCGCGGCCTAAACGCGGCGCCCAAGTCTACCGGCCAAACTCTGCCGCAACGGCCATCCGCGCCCGTGCCCGATTCGCCGCCGCCAACGCTCGGGAAATATCGTTCTCCCCCGCGTCCTTCAGCCGCCGCTCGGCCCGATCCAGCGCGCCCTGCGCCCGCTTCAAGTCGATCTCGTTCGGCTTCTCCGCCACGGTCGCCAGGATCCGGACACTCGTCTGCAGGACTTCCATCCAACCACCGCCCACCATCACCGTGTGGCTCACGCCGCCAACCGTATAGGTCAACGCCCCGGCCCCTAACTCGGTCAACAGCGGAGCGTGCTCGGGGAGAATCCCCAAGTAGCCATCTTTACCGGGCACCGTCGCCTCAGTCGCCTGTTCGCGAACGATCAGCCGGTCCGGAGTTGCCACTTCTAGTTCGAACGTCGCCGCCATAAAGCGCCTACTTAACCTTCTTCATCTCAGCAGCCTTCTCGAGAACTTCCTCGATCGTGCCCTGCATATAAAACGCCTGCTCTGGAATGTCGTCGTGCTTGCCGTCGCAGATCTCGCTGAAGCCCTTGATTGTATCCGCCAGCTTGACGTACTTGCCCGGGAAACCCGTAAACTGTTCAGCCACGAAGAACGGCTGCGACAGGAAGCGCTGAATCTTACGAGCGCGCGACACGGTTAGCTTGTCATCTTCGCTCAACTCGTCGATACCGAGAATCGCAATGATGTCCTGCAAATCCTTGTATCGCTGCAAGATGCTCTTCACGCGCTGGGCGCATCCGTAATGGCCTTCGCCGATCACCTGCGGGTCCAAAATGCGGGAAGAAGAAGCCAGCGGATCGACGGCCGGATAGATCCCCAGCGAAGCGATTTCGCGGGATAGATTCGTCGTCGCGTCCAGGTGAGCAAACGCCGTCGCCGGAGCCGGGTCGGTGTAATCGTCAGCAGGCACGTAGATGGCTTGCACCGACGTAATCGAGCCCTTCTTGGTCGACGTGATGCGTTCCTGCAACTCGCCCATTTCGGTCGCCAGATTCGGCTGGTAACCCACGGCCGACGGCATGCGTCCAAGCAGCGCCGAGACCTCCGAACCAGCCTGCGTAAACCGGAAAATGTTGTCAACGAAAAGCAGCACGTCCTGCCCCTCTTCATCGCGGAAATACTCAGCGGCGGTCAAACCGGTCAGCCCAACGCGAAGCCGCGCACCCGGAGGCTCCGTCATCTGGCCGTAGATCAGAGCGACCTTCGACTTCGTATAGTCTGACGGATCCAGAATGCCGCCTTCGCGCATTTCGTTCCAGAGGTCGTTCCCTTCGCGAGTCCGCTCGCCGACGCCGGCAAACACCGAAACGCCGCCCGACGAGTACGCCAGATTATGGATCAATTCCATAATCACGACCGTCTTGCCCACGCCCGCGCCGCCGAACAAACCAATCTTGCCGCCCCGCAAGTACGGCTCAATCAGGTCGATCACCTTGATGCCCGTTTCGAACATCTGCAAACCGGTCTGCTGCTCGTCGAACGCCGGCGCCGTTCGGTGGATCGGCATCTTCTTCGCCGTGTTCACCGGGCCCATGTTGTCGACCGGCTCACCCAAAACGTTCAGCACGCGGCCCAACGTCTGCGGACCAACCGGCACCATCACCGGCGCGCCCGTCGAAATCGCCTGCATCCCGCGGACCAAGCCCTCGGTCGGCTGCAACGCAATCGTACGCACTCGGTTTTCGCCAATATGCTGCGCCACTTCGACCACAATGCTGATCGGTTCCGGCACCACAAAGCCTTCCGAAACAATCCGGATAGCGGTGCGAATCGGAGGGATCTGCCCCTCGGGAAACTGAATATCGACAGCCGGGCCGGCGACCTGAATGACCTTGCCAACTGCTGTCGTGGTTTCGGTAACGGTGGACATCTTCAAAACTCCCTAAAAATCTCTACTTCAGCGCGGACGCGCCGCTGACCACTTCGATAATCTCGCGTGTAATACTCGCCTGGCGAACCCGGTTCATCTGCAGCGTTACCCGCTCGATCACATCGGTCGCATTCCGCGACGCCGCGTCCATCGCCGTCATCCGCGCCGCATGTTCGGACGCCGTCGATTCCAGCACACTGCGCCACAACTCAATCTCTACGTAACGCGGCAGCAAGGAACCCAACAACTCATCCGCCGGCTGTTCATAAATGTAGTCCGTCGTCGCTCCGCCCGCGGGCAGCGGCACCGGCAACACCTGAACCATCCGAAACTGCTGCGTCATCACGCTCTTGAACTCGTTGTAAGCCAAATACACCGCGTCCACTTCACCCGCCGCATACCGGGCACTTACTTTTTTCGCCACCGCCGCCACGTCTCCGTAACTCGGCTTCCGGCTGAAATTCTGATGATCGCCCGCAATCGTAAAGCCACGGCGCCGGAAATAATCGCGCCCTTTCTTACCGACCGCTTCGATCTCAAACTCAACCCCGGGCAAATCCTGCATGAACTTCTGCGCCCCGCGGTTCACGTTCGAGTTAAACGCCCCCGCCAAGCCCCGGTCCGCTGAAACCAGCACCACCAAGGCCCTTTTCTGCTCGCGCTGTTGCAGCAAGGGGTGGTCGTTTCCACTGTCACTGCCGGCTGCGGCACCAGCCACATTCGCCAACATCCGCTGCAACATCCCGGCAAACGGCCGACCCGCCACCACCGCTTCTTGCGCGCGGCGTAGCTTGGCTGCGGAGACCATCTTCATGGCCTTCGTGATCTGCTGCGTGTTTTTGACCGAGCGGATGCGCCGCCGGAAGTCAATCAAAGAGGGCATAGCGGCTTATTTGTTTTCGGCTACGAATCGGGTCTTGAACTCGGCAAGCGCCGTGTTGATCTTCTTCTTCAGGTCGTCACTCAGAGCCTTCTTCTCCCGGATTTCGGGCAGAATGCTCGGGTGCGCGTTATCCATAAACGCGAACAGACCCGTTTCAAACTTGCGTAACTGCGTCACTGGCAAATCGTCCAATACGCCGCTCGTACCGGAGTAAACAATCAGAACCTGTTTCTCCATCGACGACGGCTCGAACTGCGCCTGTTTCAAAATCTCAGTCAGACGCTGACCCCGGCTCAACTGCTTCTGCGACGCCGGGTCGAGTTCCGAACCGAACTGCGCAAATGCCGCCAAAGCGCGATATTGTGCCAACTCCAACCGCAGCGAACCCGCCACCTGGCGCATCGCCTTGGTCTGCGCGGCACCGCCGACGCGGCTCACCGAAATGCCCACGTTGATGGCCGGACGAATGTTCGAGTTGAACAAGTCGGCTTCCAGGAAGATCTGTCCGTCCGTGATCGAAATCACGTTCGTCGGAATGTAGGCCGAAACGTCGCCCGCCTGCGTTTCAATAAACGGCAAAGCCGTCAACGAACCGCCGCTCTTCAGTTTCGCCGCGCGTTCCAGCAAGCGGCTATGAAGGTAGAACACATCGCCCGGATACGCTTCGCGGCCCGGAGGACGCCGCAACAACAGCGAAATCTCACGATACGCCGCGGCGTGCTTCGAAAGATCGTCGTAAATGATCAGAACGTGTTGCCCACGATCCCGGAAAAACTCGCCCATCGCGCAACCCGAAAACGGTGCCAAATACTGCATCGGAGCCGGCTCGGAAGCGGTGGCGGCCACGACGATCGTGTATTCCATCGCGCCCTTGTCTTCCAGCGTCTTCACCACCTGCGCCACGGTCGAGCGCTTCTGCCCGATCGCCACGTAGATACAAATGACGTCGCCGCCCTTCTGGTTGATGATCGTGTCCAGCGCAATCGCCGTCTTGCCGGTCTGACGGTCGCCAATGATCAACTCGCGCTGACCACGTCCGATCGGAATCATGCCGTCAATGGCCTTGATACCAGTCTGCATCGGCTCGTTCACCGGCGAACGGTCAATCACGCCGGGTGCCAAACGCTCGATCGGGTTGAAGCCGGTCGCCGCAATCGGGCCCTTGCCGTCAATCGGAGCGCCGTTGGAATCCACCACGCGACCGATCAAAGCATCGCCCACCGGCACCGACATAATGCGGCCCGTCCGGCGAACTTCGGTCCCTTCGCTGATGTGCTGGAATTCGCCCATCAACACCGCGCCGACGTTATCCTCTTCCAGGTTCAGCGCGATGCCGGTAACGCCGCCCGGGAACTCAATGAGTTCGCCGGCCATTACCAACTCCAGCCCGTGGATGCGCGCAATCCCGTCGCCGACCGAAATAACGGTCCCGGTCTCGGTAACGCTTACCGCTTTGTCGTAATTTTCAATCTCGTCGCGTAAAACACGCGCGATCTCATCTGCCCGAATTTGAGCCATAGTTTCCGTGAGAGAGCTTAAACCTTATGTACGCACCAGACGGGCGCGCAGCGAATCCAGTTGACCGCGCACCGACCCGTCATAAACTCGCGACCCCACCCGCGCGGTTACGCCGCCGAGCAGAGCCTCATCCACCGCATACTGGCCCAGCACCTGCTTACCAGTCATCTTTGCCAAAGCCGCTTGCACCATCGCCTGTTGCTCCGGATCCAGCGGACGCGCCGACGTGATTTGCGCCCGG
>JANODS010000032.1:0-2199 GCA_031412835.1 Acidobacteriota bacterium
TCCAAATCCCCCCATCCCAACGCATGCGCCTGCGCCAACCGTTCTTCAATGAACTGTCGCGGCCACATCTTCCCGTCCCACTTCCGCGGCCCCCGCTCCGGCGGTGCCCCCTGCGCGTTCAACTTCGGCATCGGCTCCTCATAAATCACAATCCCGTTCCCATGCCAAGGCTCCACCGTCGCAAACGCCCGCTGCAAGCCGTTCAACTTGCCCAGCTTCACCTCCCCCGGGCTCCCTTCCCCAATCTGCCGCTTCCCCCACTTCCCGTCCTCTTTCTCAATCACAAACAACCCCTCCCGCGCCGCCACCACTAACTCGTCTTTCTTATCCCCATCAAAGTCCGTCGCAATAAAATTGTGGACAATATGCAGCGACTCATCCGCCACCTCCATCGGCCAGTTCCCCGCATACGGATCCGCTGGCACCTTGAACACCAAAATCCGCGCCCCCACCCCCTCCCAATCCGGCTTCCGCTCGTTCCCCCGCCCGTGCAGCGGCACCACGATCAACTCCTTCTTCCCGTCCCCGTCCACATCCCCAAACCGTATCCGGTGCAGAGTCGGCTCCTCCCCCAAAGGCGTAAACTTCCACGCGCCGTTCTTCCGCCCCAACCACTGCAAACTCCCCCCGCCCTTCGTATTCGTTGGCTGCCAATCCGCCCCTAGCGCCACGTCCGCCTGCCCATCCCCATCCACGTCATGCACCGCCAACGCCACATTGTCTTTCTTCGAAACCCCATCCAAAATCACGTGCTTATCCCACGTCGGGTTCTCATACCAAACCACCTGCGTCGGGTTGATCGCCACAATGTCCGGCTTGCCGTCCCCGTTGATGTCCGCCGTCGTCACGGCATACACCACCCCGAAATCCTTCTGGATCTCCTGCGCCCGAAAACGAAGCTCCGCCCTAAGCGGAATCAAACAAAGCAAAGCCAAACACATGCGCCACATGCGCACAGTCTATCAGCGAGGGCGCTGCTGCACGAACTGAAAGTTGCTGACCAGCACATGACCCACCCGCCCGTTCGTATACTGCCGCATCTCGTAACCCATCTGCATCTGCATCCTCGGTGAAACCTGCTGCAAAACGCCGACGCCAACTCGTACCGTCCCCCGATGCGCCACCGCCAGCCCCTCCACTGAAAAATACGGCAAAAAGCCTTTCCCCTGCTTCTGCACCATCAGCCGCTGCCGTCCCCGGCTGTAACTTCCTGACGGAGTCGAGACAAACCGCTCCACCAAAGTTCGCGATTCCAGCGTAAACCGCGGCGTCTTCAACACCGCCACCGAAACGCCGCCAAACGCCCGATGGAACTCGTCGATATCGTCATGCACCCGGCTCGCTTGGCCAATAAAGTAGTAACCGCCAATCAAACTCACCCGCGGTCTCACTGCAAACGTTGCAATCGGCCCACCCCGCACCTGAAAGAAGGAACTCACATTCTCGTTCGTCCGCAGACGAAAATGCGCCTGGATCGTCAGCTTATCCGTCGGTTTCAGGAAAGCGTTGAACTGGTGCAAAGATTCCACATCCTGTCCTAGCAGCACGCCCCCTCCGAGCCAAAGCATAAGCCCAAATCTTCCCATTCGGACATTGTTACAAATCGATGACGATCTCGCAACAACTCGGTTACTTCGCCGACACCGCGTCCGGAAACTTCATCGTCTGAATCACCGTCCAAAATCACGTTCAACTCGACCAAGGAAACCCCAAACCACCCCCGCCACCAACGTCGCCGCCGCCCCCCACCAGTCCGTCGCATGCTGCACCGTCCGCCACTCATGCAACCCCAAACGCAACGACCCATACGTCACCAGCAACACCGCCGCAAACGGCCACCCGTTCCGCCGCCCCCACCAAAACAATCCCGCCGTCGCCACCGCCCAACCCACCTCCCACCGCACCAGTTCCTCCCCATTCCACCAACACCCCAGCCTCACAAAAACCCAAGCAAACGGAAACGTCCACGCCGCCGCCTCAAACAACCCCAGCGCCCCCATCCTATACCGCAACAGATATACCGTCCCCCCCAACAAAGCCCCCGCCAAACATCCCAACGTCATCCCCCCCGCAAACGGAAACACCCACACCTCCCACGACACCGTCCGCCCCAGCCTCCCCACCAATCTCCCGGGCCCCCCAACCACAGCCGTCACGAGCACGCCCGCGCTGAACCCCGCCGCCCGCCGCGGCTCGAGC
>JANODS010000033.1:0-4053 GCA_031412835.1 Acidobacteriota bacterium
GCAGGAACTCGTTCGCCACCTCCTGCACCTCCTCCGCCGTCACCATCTCAATCCGCTCCAGAATCTCTTCCATCTCCGCGTGCCGGCCAAAGTACATCTCCTGCCGCGCCAAATTCGACATCCGGCTCGACGTCGACTCCAACCCCAACACGATCGATCCCTTCAAATTGTCCTTCGACCGTCGCAACTCCTCGTCGCTCACCCGCTCGTTTTTGATCTTCGTCATCTCCACCCGCGTCGAATCAATCACTTTGCGCAGTGTCTCCGGACTAGTGCCCGCATAGATCGCTAAGCAACCCGTGTCCCGGTAACTCGTCAACTCGCTAATGATCGAGTAACACAAGCCCTGCTGTTCGCGTATGTTCTGGAACAGCCGTGAACTCATCCCTCCACCCAAAATATTATTCAGCGTGTAAGCCACATAACGCTTCGGATGCGGCATCGGAAACGATGGCGCTCCCAAACACAAATGCGCCTGCTCCACCGACTTCTTCTCTTTCAACGAAATCTGCGGCGAAGTCAATGCCACCGGCAGCGCCGACAGCGCCTTCCGCTTCGCCAACTTCCCCAGCGTGCCCTCCGCCAACTTCACGATCTCCCCGTGCTCCATTCGCCCCGCCGCCGTCACGAGCAAGTTTGGCGCAATATAGGTGCTCTTAAAATGCGCTCGCAACGACTCCGGCGTGATCGCCTTCACCGTCTTCGATGTACCCAAAATCGACCGCCCAATCGCGTTCCCTTTCCAAAAGTTCCGGCAAAATAGCTCGTGGGTCTGGTACTCCACATTATCGGCGTCCATCTTGATCTCTTCCAGAACAACGCCCTTCTCTTTCGCCAAGTCCTCGTCCCGCATCATCGGGTTCATCACCAAATCGGCCAGGATGTCGAACGCCTGCGGCAGATGCTCATCCAGCACTTTGGCGTTATAGGAAACCATCTCCCGGCTCGTGAACGCATCCATGTGCCCGCCAATCGAATCGAACGAACGCGCAATCTGCTCCGCACTCCGCCGCTTGGTGCCCTTAAACACCATGTGCTCCATGAAATGCGCAATCCCGTTGTCCGCCTCGCTCTCCCGACGAGACCCCGACCGCACCCAAATCCCCAACGCCACGGAGCGCAAATGCGCCATCCGCTCCGTTATAATCTTCACCCCGTTCGGCAGCGTAGTCGTCTGGACTTGGGAATTATTCATCTCCTTCTATGATGCGCTAGATTCCCTCGCCGTTGCGCCTTACCCTACGCCGTCGCCGTCACCTGCCGCCGCAGCGCATCCAGTACCCCGTTTACAAACCCCACGCTCTCATCGCTAGAAAACCGCCGCGCCAACTCCAGCGCTTCATCAATCACCACCGGTGCCGGCGTCTCCGTATGCAGCATCTCGAATGCCGCTAAACGAAGAATGTTTCGGTCCACCACCGACATCCGAGCCACCCGCCAATTCTGCGAATGCCGATCCAACAGCGCGTCCAACTCCTCCAACCTCTCTACCGTGCCCCGCGTCAGAATCTCCATGAACTCATCCCACTCCGGACGCGCTTCCGCCTCCTCCGAGTAAAGCGAGGAATAGTAGGCCTTCATCGCCTCGTCCAGCGATAACGGCTGCCGCATATCCCACTGGTACATAATCTGCACTGCCCGGCGCCTGGACTGATGTCTTGCTGGCACTAACTCTTCAACTCCCGCAGCAGATTCGCCATCTCAATCACCGTCGCCGCCGCGTCGTAACCCTTGTTTCCAGACTTCGCCCCCGCCCGATCCATCGCCTGTTCCAGCGTGTTTGTTGTCAATACTCCAAACACCACCGGCACCTGACTCTTCATCATCGCTTGCCCTATCCCCTTCGCCGCTTCGCCCGCAACGTAGTCGAAGTGCGGGGTATCCCCCCGGATCACCGCCCCCAACGCAATCAATCCATCAAACTTCCCCGTTTCCGCCATGGTTGCCAGCGTCAGCGGCAGCTCCCAAGCGCCCGGGACCTTTACCACCGTCACCGCTTCGTCCGCCACCCCGTGCCGACGCAGTCCGCTCACCGCGCCGCTCAGCAGGCTCTCGGTCACCAGCGAGTTAAACCGCGCCATCACAATCCCAATCCGGAGCCCTTGCCCCGTCAACGCGCCCTCAATTACCCTATCCGGCATATTGCAATTCACTTTCCTTCAAAATTCGGTACCCGCTTTCCTAAGAACGCGGCCACCCCTTCCTGCATATCTTTCGTCGCGGCCGACAACCCAAACGCCGCCGCTTCATACTGAAGCCCTTCCGCCAACCCGCACGACAATCCCACATCCACCGCTTGCATGGTCAACGATAATGCCACCGGCGCGTTCGCCAACATCTTCCGTAAAAGCTGCTTCGAAAACGCGATCAACTCCGCTCCCGGCACGACGTAATTCACTAACCCAATCTCGTACGCCCGCTGCGCCGTGATCGGGTCCCCCGTCAACAACATATCCAGCGCAATCCCCTTCCCCACCAGTCGCGGCAACCGCTGCGACCCGCCATACCCGGCAATAATGCCCAATTTCACTTCCGGCTGCCCCAGCTTTGCCGACTCGGCCGCCACCCGCACCGTACACGCCATGGCCATCTCCAGGCCTCCACCCAACGTAAACCCGTTCAACGCTGCCAGCACCGGCTTCCCCATCGTCTCGAGCTTCCGGAAAAGCGCGTGGCCCTTCTCAGACTGCTTTTGCGCTCCCACCGGCGACATCGCGGCAAACTCACTGATATCCGCCCCGGCTACAAACGCCCGTTCCCCAGATCCCGTCAGCATCACCGCCTTCACCGCGGCATTATTCTTTGCGTCGTCCAAACAGGCTTCCAATTCAGCTAAAGTGCCTGCATTCAGCGCGTTCAACTTCGCTGGACGATTGAACGTGATTGTCGCAATTCCATCATCGTCACGGTCATACAGAAGGAATTCTAGGGACATATGGGATAATCGGGTACATCGGGAGTTTTAGGCCCGCCCTCCGCAAGTGTAACGCATGGATCCATCACACATTCGAAACTTCTCCATCATCGCCCACATCGACCACGGCAAGTCCACCCTGGCGGATCGCCTCCTGGAACATACCGGAGCCCTCGCCCAGCGCGAAATGATGGCTCAGGTTCTCGACTCCATGGACCTCGAACGCGAGCGCGGCATCACCATCAAAGCCCACGCCGTACGGCTCCTCCACAAAGCGAAAAATGGAGAAATCTATCAGCTCAATTTGATCGATACCCCCGGCCACGTAGACTTCACCTACGAAGTCTCCCGCTCCCTCCAAGCCTGCGAAGGTGCCCTCCTCGTCGTCGACGCCTCCCAAGGGGTCGAAGCCCAGACTCTCGCCAATACCTACCTCGCCCTCAATCAAAATCTCGAGATCATCCCCGTTATCAACAAGATCGATCTTCCCGCCGCCGACCCCGAACGCATCCGGGAACAGATCGAAGCCCTCGTCGGTCTCGACGCCTCCGAAGCCGTCCTCTGCTCCGCCAAGCAAGGCATCGGCATCCCCGAAATCCTCGAACAGATAGTACAGCGCGTCCCCCCGCCGTCCGGTGACCCCGACGCCCCCCTCTCCGCGCTCATCTTTGACTCCTGGTTCGATCCCTACAAAGGCGTCATCATCCTGATGCGCGTCATCGATGGCCGCATCAAACTCCGGCAGAAAATCAAACTCTGGTCCAACGGTAAGGTCTTCGAAGTCGAAGGCCTCGGCTACCAGTCCCCTAAGCCCGTTCCCAACGAGGAACTCAGCGCCGGGGAAGTCGGTTTCCTATACGCCAACATTAAGACGATCAGCGACGCCCTCATCGGCGATACCATCACCGACGCGGTCCACCCCGCCGCCGCCGCCCTGCCCGGCTTCGAACCCATCAAGCCCATGGTTTTCGCCGGTCTTTATACTTGCGAAAGCTCCGAACACGGCCTGCTCCGCGACGCCCTCGAGAAGCTCCGCCTGAACGATTCGGCCTTCAACTTTGAACCCGAAAACTCCGTTGCTCTCGGCTTCGGCTTCCGTTGCGGCTTCCTCGGTCTGCTGCACCTGGAAATCGTCCAGG
>JANODS010000034.1:0-5544 GCA_031412835.1 Acidobacteriota bacterium
AAGCCCATCTTTAACCCCGCCGCGATCATCGCTTCAATAAAGATATAAACATAGGCCGGGCCGGATCCAGACAGCGCGGTCACCGCGTCCATCTGTTCATCCTCCACCCAAGCCACGATGCCCACCGCGCGGAACAAACTCTCCACTACATCTCGTTGCGCGCGCGTCGCGATCGAGTTGTGGCAGATGCCAATCGCGCCCTCTTCGAGCACCACCGGAATATTCGGCATCGCCCGAAACACCGGCATCAGCAGCCGCACTTCCGACTCGATCACCGCCAACGGCAACGACGCCGCGAGCGAAATTAAAATCTGATTCTCCCGCAGCCCATCGCGAATTTCGTGAATCACCTTCGCAATGCTCGTCGGCTTCACCGCCAGAATCACGATGTCGGCCATCCGAGCCGCGTCCCGATTGCCGCCCGCCGTCGCGAGAATAGAAAATCGGTCGGCCAACTTCGCCGCCGAAGCCTCGGAGCGGGTCGTCGCAGTCAGATTCTCCGCTGCGACGACCCCGGCCTTCAACATGCCGCCGATGAGCGCGGCGCCCATATTGCCGGCGCCGAGCACGGTTACCCGAGGAGGTGTCATCCCTCTAGATTCGTCAATACCCCTTCTGTTTGTCCACTACGTTGATCATCGGGCGACCGTCCACAAACCGCTGGACGTTCTCTTTGATCGTGCCCACCATGCGCGCACGGTCCTTGTCGCTGCGACCCGCGATGTGCGGAGTGATGATTGCGTTCTGGAACTTCCAGAGCGAATGGCCCGCCGGCAGCGGCTCCGGATCCGTCACGTCCACGCCCGCTCCCGCGATGCGCTTGCTGTCGAGCGCCTTAATCAGGCCGCCCATGTCATAGATCCCGCCACGGCTGACGGCGATGAAGTAGCTATCTTTCTTCATCAGTTCAAACTGCTTCGGCCCCATCATTTTGTGGCTCTTTTCGGTGTGTGGGGCGGAAATGAACACAACGTCCGCCTGCGGAACTACTTCGTCCAACTGGTCCGGCTTCACCACTTTCGAGATGAACGGCGAAAACGGCAGATCATCCGGATCAACGCAAATCACGGTCATGCCGAACGCCCAGCTTCGCACTGAAATCTGCTGGCCGATGCCACCGCAGCCGATCACGACAGCCGTTCGCCCGCGCAGTTCGATGCCGGGGTAGGGCCGGGGCTGCCAAGTCTCCGTCGTACGATCGCCCACAAACTTGTAGATGCCGCGCGTCAACGCCAGCAGCATCGCCAGCGCATGGTCCGCAATCTCCGGGCCCTGCACAATCTGGTTGTTCGTCAGGATGATGTTCGAATTCTTCAGGTCGTTGCCGCCCGAAAGATGTAACACGGTCTCTACGCCCGCGCTCATCACCTGAACCCACTTCAAATTTTTGCCGGCGCGAATGTCCTCCGGACGGGGAGTCCCGATCAACGCATCGGCATCGACGATCTCTTTCGCCATGTTTTCCCGCGTGACCATCACGACCTTCACTTTGTCCGAGGCGCTCTGCACCTCCTTACCCACTTCGGCGTCACCCATCACCAGGATCTTTTTCTGTTGGGCCGACAGCAGGGCCGCACCAACGAGCAACAATATCGAAAAGCGCATCATGGCGGGCATTGTATCGCAAGAATGCGGGCGGGAAGCGTATCACACGAACTCGACAGAAGATTAGCGTGACTTGCCAAGCGTACGCCACGACGTGGGAATAGAAGTTTCAGAAGCGATACCTTCTTGCCCGATCGTATTCGTGGCCACCGCCAATTCCCGGAGAGCGAATGAGTTTCCGAAGCCCCTAAGGCTTTCCACGTCATCGGGCTCGGTGGTAAGAGCGAATCTTTCGTTGCGGCGACCGCTAGCTCTAAGCCGGGTGCCTTCCGCACCGAAATCTCTCGGCCCAGTCCGATCCGAATCGAAACTGAGTCGGCTTCCCGGCACAGGGATTCAACGAAAAGTCGCTTGAATTTTGCACGTTAAAGACAATCCGGTCGGCGTCCGAAGTCGGCGCTCATCCTTCCACTTGTAAAATGGGGTCTGCTCATATTTAAGCCTGAACTTCCACGAGTTCCTTAACGATGGTGAGGAACCTCGAAGAGGCGTCCGGCGCGCCGCCAAAGACGGCTTCGAAGGCCTCCGTGACACGAGGATTGATTTCGCAACTCCGCGGTTCGACAAAGGCCATCGCCCATTCGGGAAATATTCGCGAAGGGACCGTCGAACTCTCGATCACGACAATTTCGTCGTGGCGCTGATCGGATTGGATGCGCTCAAAGACGCGCTCGACCTCCAACAATGGACCTTCGAGGATCTGGGCGAAACGATTGCTGTTGTACAACAACGCTCCCGTGACGCCGGCGCGAGGGTTGTTACGGCGAGAGCTCGCCAGAATTTTGTTAAGCTCAACCTGCATCGACTCCCCCTCCGGGTCCATCGCGTTTCTGCTGCAGTAAATGATGCGATGTAATTTGGTTGTCATGCCTTCGATTCTTCTTCTTGGTTAGGAGATAAGTTCTTGATGGTTTGCTGAATCTGCGACTTGGGCAGCGGGCGGCCGAGGTGATAGCCCTGAAGCATGTCGCAGCCGTCGGACTGAAGTTGCAGCATTTGTTCTTCACTTTCAATGCCCTCGGCGAGTGAGATCATTCCAAGTCCATTGCTGAATTGGGCGATGGCGCGGACGAGAGCTCGCTCGCGGGGAGCCCCTCCGACCAGAGACTTATCAATTTTGATCTTGTCGAATTGGAAGTTGGCAAGCTGGCTCAATGATGCGTAGCCCGTGCCGAAATCGTCGATGGCCAGGCTCACGCCAATCTCACGCATTTCTTTTATGAAGGATTCCAGCTCTGTGCGATTCTTAACAATCGATTCTTCGGTGAGTTCCAGTTCTAGCCGGCTGCCGGGGAGCCCGGTTACTTGGAGCGTACGCTTGACGAACTTGCTGAAGCGGTCATCTTCAAGCTGCGTAGGTGAAACGTTCACAGCAACCTGGATCGCCTGCGGCCACTTCACCGCTTCCGAGCATGCTGTTCTCAGTACCCATTCGCCAACCTGACGCGTTAACCCAGCTTTTTCAATGTGCGGAAGGAACTCAATAGGCGGAAGCAGGCCGCGTTCGGGATGGCGCCAGCGGATCAGCGCTTCAAAACAGACCAGCTTGTTTTCACAATCCACCTGAGGCTGATAATACAGTTCAAATTGGTTCAGCGCGAGAGCGCGTCGAAGCTCCATTTCGCCGTCGCGGCGAATGGCCTCGTTGGCGAGCAGGCGCGGCTCGAAAAAATAATGACGGCTGCCTCCAGTCGATTTGGATTCGTAGAGGGCAAGGTCAGCGGCTTTAAGCAAGTCCTTCGGATTGGCACCGTCTGTCGGTGCAATGGCGATGCCGATGCTAGCCGAAATGTGGACCAACTGTCCTTCAATCAGGAAACTGCGGCGGAGGAGTTCGATCACACGTTTGCATAAGTCTCCAAGCTCTGTGTGTGTGCGCGGGCCGGGGATGAGAAGCGCGAACTCGTCACCGCCGAAACGGGCGGCAAGGTCTGACGCGCGAACGGAAGACTTCAGGCGTTGGCCCACTCTTTGCAGCAGAGTGTCTCCAGCAGCATGGCCATGAGTGTCGTTCACGGCCTTAAAATGATCGAGATCAATGAGAATGGCTGCGACGGGATCATTGTTGTCCGAGCTGAGCGCGCTTTCAATGGTTTTTTCAAACACGGCGCGGGTGGCCAGACCGGTCAGAAAATCTTCGCCGAGCGCCGGATCGTTCTCCGACACGGGGGCCGTTTGCTGTTCGTTAAGGATCGCGACGCGCCCGCCAGCGTAGCCAGTGCGCCATTGAATCGACAGCGATCCGATCTTAGATGCTTTGCCGTGGGAGGAAACGTCGGCCGAAAGCAGGCAAGATGCAGCCCAAGCCGCGTCCTCAGCAGAAAAGACGCCGGTGGAGAGGAAGGACTCGAGTTCCGAGGAAGCAGTTGCCGATGGCCTCTTGTTTCGATCCAGCCCAAGAAGCTTTTGCGCTTGAGCCGAGGCGTGCTGAATGCGACCGGAAAGTTCGTAAAGGATTATCCCTTCGCTGACCTGGTTGATGGCGGCTATAAGAGCCAGGGGCTGAATCTCGCTCAGATCGTCTACACGGAAGGGTTGTGCGATTGTTGCCATAATCATCTGAGATGCTTATCGCAAACTTGCGAAAGAACTTGAGATTATCAGCAGATTTCTTTGAGTAGGCGAAAGCGGGGGCCTTAAGAAAAACTGGCACCGAGGCGTCCGGGCCGTGAGGTAGCGGGATCTTTGTTGGGGGCGGTGGAAGGGCAATGTAGCTACCTCCCGGATGCGTGCACCGCCATCTACGATCTCGCTTTCGATGGCGTCAGCCCGCCGGTTGTGATCAAGATGCAGCACGGTCTCTACGCTCGCGCACGTCACCGGAACCCACTTCACATTTTTGTCGGCGCAGCAATTTCGAAAAACGCATCATGGCGGCCATCGCATCGCACGAACTCGATAGAATAGAGGCGTCATATGCCACTGCGTAGCTATACCATCACCCAAGGCCGCGATCGCGCGCCTGCGCGCTCCATGTTGAAGGCCATCGGTTTCACCGACGAAGATCTGCGAAAGCCGATCATTGGCGTCGCCAACACCTGGATCGAAACCATGCCGTGCAACTATAACTTGCGCGCCCTGGCCGTAAAAGTCAATGAAGGCATCCGTGCCGCCGGCGGCACCCCCATGGAGTTCAACACCATCGCCATCAGCGACGGCGTCACCATGGGCACCGAAGGAATGAAAGCCTCCCTCGTCAGCCGAGACCTCATCGCCGACTCGATTGAACTCACCGGTCGCGGCTACATGTTCGACGGCATGGTCGCCCTCGTGGCTTGCGATAAGACGATCCCCGGTGCGGCCATGGGTCTCCTGCGATTAAATATTCCCAGCGTCGTTCTCTACGGCGGCTCCATCATGCCCGGCAAACTCGGCGACCGCTTGCTCTCGATCCAAGACGTCTTCGAAGCCGTCGGTGCCAACGCCGCCGGCCGCATCACCGACGCCGAGCTGAAGGCCATCGAAGACCATGCCTGCCCCGGGGCCGGAGCCTGCGGCGGCCAGTTCACCGCCAACACCATGGCCACCGTCATGGAAATCATGGGCCTTGCGCCCATGTTCACCGCCAGCGTCCCCCAGGTTGACCCCCGCAAAGACGACGTCTCCATCTACTGCGGCAAAGTCGTCATGGACGCCGTCAGGAACGATCTGAAGCCCCGCGACATCTGCACCCGAGTGGCCTTCGAGAATGCGATCGCCTCGGTCGCCGCCAGCGGCGGATCCACCAACGCCGTGCTTCACCTGCTCGCCATGGCCAAAGATGCCGGAGTCGAACTCGATATCGACGACTTCCAAACCATCAGCCAACGCACCCCGCTCTACCTCGACATCAAACCTGCCGGCAAATACTTTGCGGTCGACGTCGATACCGCCGGAGGTATTCCGGTGATCGCCAAACGCCTCGTCGATGGAGGCTACGCTGACGGCACGGCGATGACC
>JANODS010000035.1:0-2686 GCA_031412835.1 Acidobacteriota bacterium
AATCACCTCCATGCCCTTCGCGTCCAGCATCGCCTTCGCGCGGACCAACTCCTCCTTCGTCAGGTCCATGATGTTCTTCCCGAACACCACCCGCAGCTCAGCCCCCGTCATGCCAATGGCGGCCATCGAGTCCAGCGCCAGCCCAAAATCGGTGGGCGAAAATTCGTCAGTGATTGAAGCGATTCGGAGTTTTGGTTCCATGGGAAATTGTTATTGTATCTTCGAAGCCAACGCTTCCGGGCTGGTCGTCGGCAACTGGCACGTAAAGTTTTCGCAGACATACGCCGTAGCCGTCTCCGTCACCATCGCCCGGACCGCCTCCAACGGGTAGTCCATATCCGCCCGCACCACCACTTGATGCGGCGCAAAACCCTGACGGACTACTTCCGCCAACGCCCCGATCTCCTCGCCTGCCAGCACAATCTGCCGAGGCTTCGTCTTCGAAAATAAGTAGGCGCAAAGCATCTGCGGCACCGCCATCGTCTGCTGCGCCATCCGGTCCCCAAACGCCGCAATCGTCCGCTCCGCCTGCTGCTGGAAGTCCCCCCGATCCAGCATCGCCGCCAACCGCAACAGCAACATCGTCGCCATCGAATTCCCGCCCGGCTCCGCCCCGTCGTAGTCTTCCTTCAACCGCAAGATCAATGTCGAATCGTCCGCCGTAGTCGAAAAAAATCCTCCCGCCGGATCGGCGAACCGCTCGACCATCTGCTCGGCAATCTGCTCGGCCAGACGCAAATCCGCCAGCTCAAAAGTGGTCTCATAAAGGTCCACCAACGCCAGTCCAAAGAACGCATAATCATCCAAAAATCCAGCAATCGCCGCATTCCCGCCCCGATACCGCCGCAGCAACAACCCGTCTTTCCACTGGTTGGCCACAATCGCATCCGCCGCGTTCCGCGCCGCCTCCGCATACCGCGGTTCGTTCAAAACCTGCGCCCCTTTCGCCAGTGCCGAAATCATCAACCCGTTCCAACCCGTCAAAACCTTATCGTCCAAATGCGGCCTCGGCCTCTCCCCACGAACCGCCAACAACTTCTCCGTCGCCACCGCGATCGCATCGCTCACCTCGCCCACCGGCACAGCAAACAACTCCGCCGTATGCCGTATCGATTTCTCCACGAACAATATGTTCCGCCCCCCAAACTCCCCCTGCGGATCCTCCTCCACATTGCCCCCCGCCTTCACCCCAAAGTGAGTGCAAAACCAAGCCGCCTCCGGCTGCCCCAGCGCCGCTTCCAACTCCGCCTGTGTCCAAATATAAAACGCCCCTTCGCTCTTTTCCTTTGGCTGCTCCGAATCCGCCGCGCTGTCCGCATCCTCCGCCGAATGGAACCCACCCGAATCATCGGTCATATCCCGCAGGACGTAATCAAAGATATCCCGCGCCTCAATCGCAAAATTGTTCTCGCCCGTTATCTGAAACGCCTCCAGATACGAAACCGCCAACTGCGCCTGGTCGTACAGCATCTTCTCGAAATGCGGAACGAACCAACGCGCGTCCACCGAATACCGATGGAACCCGCCCCCCAACTGGTCATTCATCCCGCCCTGCGACATCTCGTCCAGCGTCTTCACCACCATCGCCAACGCCTCGTCATTCCCTGTCTGCTTGTAGTAGCGCAGCAGGAAATTGAACACCACCGGCCGAGGAAATTTCGGTGCCTTGCCGAACCCGCCCAGCTTGGCGTCATAGCTCTGACGAAACTGCTGAAAACCTGTCTCGACCACCGCCGGATCCACCGCCCCACTCGCCGCCACCACCGCGTGCCGCTCCAACTCCTCCACCACGCTCCGCCCCGACTCCTCAATCTTCGCCCGATCGTTCCGCCAAGACTCCGCCAAATGCACCAGCACCGTCCGAAATCCCGGCCGCCCATACTTGTTCTCCGGCGGAAAATACGTCCCCCCGTAGAACGGCTTCAACTGCGGCGTCAGCCACGCCGACATCGGCCATCCGCCTCCCCCCGTCGTCACCTGCACAAACGCCATATAGACGCGATCCACGTCCGGCCGCTCCTCCCGGTCCACCTTCACCGGCACAAAGTGCGTGTTCAAAATCGCCGCTGTCGTCTCGTTCTCAAACGACTCCCGCTCCATCACGTGGCACCAATGGCACGTCGAATAACCCACGGACAGAAAAATCGGCTTATCTTCTCTGCGCGCCTTCTCAAACGCCTCCTCCCCCCAGGGCAACCACTCAACCGGATTATGGGCATGCTGCAAAAGGTAAGGGCTCTGTTCGTCAATCAGTCGATTCGTAGGCATCTTCATTCAGGTTACATTGCAATCATGGCCCCACTCGACAAGCTCATCGAATTCCTCCGCATCCCCAGCGTCTCCGCCGACCCCGCCCACGTCCCCGACGTCCGTCGCGCCGCCGAATGGGTCGCCGCCGAACTGGCCATCCTCCCCCACGTCGAACTCATCGAAGCCCCCGGCCGCCACCCCCTCGGTATCATCGAGCGTGCGATGAGTGACGACGAAGTATCCCTAGGAATGAGCCTGCCGCTCGACTCGGACGGCTTCTTGCGTCGCGAGTGTCCGACCTGCGAGCGCGAGTTCAAATGGCTCCCCAGCGGCGATGACGACGATGCCGAGCCCACACCGTCACCCGATGGCGGATACTTCTGCCCATACTGTGCAATCCAGGCGCCCGACGGCCAGTGGTTCACCAAGGCGCAGG
>JANODS010000036.1:0-1326 GCA_031412835.1 Acidobacteriota bacterium
GCCGCGCTACCTCCTGCTTTGCCAGCCCCAAGCTCTTCACGAGCTCGATGTTCCGCAGGCTCTCCGTCGTCGAACCCGCCAACGCCGTCGTCTCTTTCACAATCTCCGTTTGAATCGTTTTGATTCGTTTACTCAGCACGGAACTCAAAACCCCCAAAATCGGAATCGTCAAAAAGAACGCCGGAGCGATCGCCCAGTGCACGTTAAACGCGTAGATCATCACGAAGACGACTCCGACAAGGGTGCTGAAAAGGATGTTGATCGCCACCTGAATGAACTTCTCGACGTCGGTGCGAACTTTCTGCAGCTTGCCCAACGTCTCCCCGCTGCGCTGATCTTCGAACACCTGGTAGGGCAGGCTCAGCGAGTGACGAATCCCATCCGAGTACATCTGCGCGCCCACCTGCTGCGTGATCAAGCTGATCACGTAATCCTGAATATTCTTAGCGACCCGCGAGACGAACGCCACCCCCACCGTCGCCCCCAGAAGCAGCGCCACCCCACGGAAAAACTGCTCGGTCGTGTACTGCTGATACTTCGTCGCGTAGTTGTCGATCACATGCCGAAAAATTAGCGGATCGAGCAGCGAGAACACTTGATTGATCGTCGCCAGTAGAAGCGCCAGCAACACAAGCGGCAAGAACTTCTTCAGGTAGCCGTAGAGGATGGACATCCCTTGATTGTCGGCTACTTTACCCGCCCCCCGCGCTCTAGCCTATTAGAAGCGCACAGGCCGCGCAGGCACGGCTCGAGCGAACGAGGAACTTGCCCATCCTGCCGGGCCGAAGCGAGTCCGTTGTGCGCGGTTCCTTAGAAGACAAACCGGAGTTGCGCCTGCAACGAACGCCGGCCCTGGTACCCGTTCGCCACTCCAAAGCCCGCATTCTTCGGCTGCGATCGCGCCGGAATCAAGTTCCCACCCGCGTCAAACGCCGAATTCGTCAACGTCTGATCCAGCGGGCTAACAAGCGCCATCGTCGCGTTCCGTCCCGTAATCCGCGCCTCGTTCGGAGCGTTAAAAATGTCTAGCCGGAACTGCAACCGCCTCGTTTCGCCTAGCCGCATCTCCCGCGACACCGACAGGTCGAGCGCCTGGAAATAGCAGCCCCGCAGATAGTCCGAACCGGACTCCAACCCGACACTCCCCACCGAAGGCCCCGTAAAAGCCCCGGCGTTAAACTGCCGATAGATGTCCCCCGCGCAGCCCGACCCCGGGTCGGAAAGAATCCGTGTCCGTCCCCCGTAATTCGGCGACCCGGTGATATTCTGATTGCCGCCCCCACCTTGGTAAGAAACACCAATCGTGTAAGCGCCGCCCGTGTTCGC
>JANODS010000037.1:0-2692 GCA_031412835.1 Acidobacteriota bacterium
TCTACGAAGACCAAGTCGTGCTCGTGGCACCGGGCGCGTCGCAGTCCATCATCGTCCGGGTTCTAATGACGGTCATCGATACGCCCCAGTTGCTAGTCGATCAACGCCCGCTGGTCTTCCGCTTCACCCGGGGTGGGCCCATGCCGCCGCCTCAGGTTCTCTACGTCACCGCGACCGCGAAACCCATCCGGTTCGAGGCCGCGGTTGCCACCGGCTCCTGGGTCATGATCAACCCGGGCGTGGCGCGGATCCCGGCCAATCTCCGCGTCGAGGTCGACCCCCGCACCCTGGCACCCGGCACCTACAACGGCCTCATCCGCGTTACTGCGGCCGAAGCCGCCAATTCGCCCAAGGAGGTTCCGGTGACGCTGATCGTCGACTAGGACTGCCTCCCCGGCCAGCCGGGGGGCCTCCTCTGTTGGGCTAAGACCTCCACCCCCCGCCCCTTCTCGCAAACAGCCGGTATGCATCTTCAGTCTTGGGTTCGCCGCGGAGCGTTGAAGCCGATTCTACGGCGCGAACCCAGCTCGATGGCCCGCCCTACACCACCCGGGTCCCCGCCGACTTTCGCTAAGCCGTCCGACGTTGACGCTTCCAAAGCACCGCGGCGCTGATCCCAGCCAGCGCCAGCCCAGCGTAAGCAAGCGGTAGGTGGCCGGTCCCGCCGGATAGCGTACTGCGAAAAACCGGCCCATTGTGGTTTCCTTCCTCCCGAAGGTCTTCCGTCGCATCGCCCAGGTTGTCGCGACGGTTCGTCGCCCTCTCCGGTCGTTGCTGCTGGGCGAACATGCTCCGGTCCATGAAGAGGTCCGTCAAGCCGGGCGCTAACGCTCCCATCCACGAAAGCGCGGCCGCGCCGTCGCCCACTAACACCTGCCGAGTCGGCTTTTCCGCACATTGCAGAATCGCCTCGGCGACTAACTGCGGCGCATACACAGGCGCGGCCAGCCTGGGCTCCTTATCCATGTAATTCTTCGCGTGAGTTGGAAATGCCGTATTGATCGACGCGGGCTGGATTAGCGTAACCGAAATGGGAAGCCGCTCATGCTCAAGCTCCATCCGCAGCGCGTCGGTGTATCCTTTCACCGCCGCCTTCGAAGCGGAGTACGCACCCTGTAGCGGAATGGCCCGATCAGAGACGACGCTGCCCACCGTAATCAGCGCTCCGCCCTCACTGCGCAGATGTTCGACGGCCACCTGAGAGCCGTGGACCATGCCCCAGTAATTGGTTTCGAAGAGTTTTCGATGATCACCCAGGGGTACCTTCATCAACTCCCCGAAAATCGAGACACCGGCGATGTTGATCCAGGTATCAAAGCCCCCAAAACTCTCCACCGCCAACTCCGCCGCCCGCCGGACGTCTTCCAGGTTGCCGACGTCGCCGCTGACCACGACAACCTGTGCTCCCACCTCGTCCATCTCATGCTGCAAGGTGAGAAGCGCGTCTTCACTTCGTGCCATCAGCACGAGCCTCGCACCGCGCCGGGCCGCCTCGCGGGCAGTCGCGAGTCCTATGCCGCTACTCGCTCCCATAATTACGATCGTCTGTTCAGATACTGGTCTTAGTTTCATTGGGTTCTCGTGTATGTGGAATCGATCCTGTCCATAGAGTTTCTACAGGCCCGGCTTGAGAATCACCTTGGTCCAACCTTTGACCTTGTCATTGAAGCTCTTATAGGCCTCAGGTGCCTTGTCTAAAGACAACTCATGGGATACGATCACCGACGGTTTGGCCTTTCCTGCTGTAATCAAATCCCGAAGCTTTCGATTGTAGGCTTTGACGTTCGCCTGCCCCGTCCGGATCTTCTGCCCCTTGAACCACAAACTGCCGAAATCCAGGGCAATTTGGCCCTTTTTCGCCAGCGCATCCTGCGCGCCGGGATCGACTGGGATAAACACCCCCACCACCCCAATCCCACCCGTCGCTTTAACTGATTTCACAAGATTGTTCATCGTAAGGTTGGGAACTTCGTGGCCGTGGTGATCGTGACATTGGTAGCCAACCGCTTCGCACCCACAATCCGCGCCTAGCCCATCGGTCAGGGCCAAAACCTTCTCCACCGCATCGCCTTTTGAGTCGTCAATCGCTATCGCGCCCATCTGCTCCGCCAGCTTCAGCCGATCCGGATGGCGATCAACCACCATCACTTTACTCGCCCCGCGAATCGTTGCGGAGAGGCATGCCATCAGCCCCACTGGACCAGCCCCGTATATGACCACCGAATCGCCCGGCGTTATCCCAGCCAACTCCGTGGCGTGCCACCCCGTGGGAAAGACATCAGATAACATGACATAGTCGTTTTCTTTCGCTTTGCCATCCGCGGGAAGCCGCAAGCAATTGAAGTCGGCGTAAGGCACCCTAAGATACTCAGCTTGGCCTCCGTTGTAAGGCCCCATCCCGGCAAAGCCATAAGCCGCTCCCGCCCCTCCCGGCTCGGCGCAGGTCAAACAATAGCCGGTCAGGCCCCGCTCACAGTTGGCGCAAAAGCCGCATCCAATGTTGAACGGAAGACACACATAGTCTCCAACCCGGACCGTATCGACGGCCTTGCCGACCTCTTCCACCACTCCAAGGTTCTCGTGGCCGAGCACCTTGCCCTTCTCGACGTTCGTGCGGCCTTCGTACATATGAAGGTCCGAGCCGCAGATGTTGGTGGTCGTAATTTTCACAACCACATCGGTGGGCTTTTCG
>JANODS010000038.1:0-2572 GCA_031412835.1 Acidobacteriota bacterium
TTCGATCACGCCCGCTTGGAGTTATTTGCGAATCAGGCGAATGATCCGCTGGTCGGCAATCCGGTGTTCGAGAAACCGCAACATCCACCCGTGATCGATTTCGTCGAAAACGAGCGGATGTCTGCGTCCACGATCCAGTTCACCTTCCGGCTCTTGATCCCGGCCGTGAGCGCGTCCAGCGCATCGTGCTGTCCGCGCCCCGGTCTGAATCCGTACGAAAAGCCAAGAAAATCCTCTTCATAGATCGCACCCAGCACCGTGACGACGGCCTGCTGCACAATCTTGTCCTCAATCGAGGCAATCCCCAACGGTCGCTGACGGCCATCCGCTTTGGGTATGTATACCCGCCGCGACGTCGTTGCCCGAAATGCTCCGACCTGGACCATCCGATGCAACTCGTCCACCCGTTGAGGAAGGATCTTCTCGTACTCCCGCCACGTTACTCCGTCCACGCCAGCCGCCGCGTTCTTCTGGAGCCTGTAAAAGCTGTCCACAAGTAGCTGCGGCGTGATGTGATGCAGGAGCGCCGTGAACCGCAGCCGCCTATCCCGGCGCGCTGCTTCACGTACACCTCCCAGGCCCATCGACGCACAACTGGTCCGGCTCTGAGTCCGGGGTGCGGAGACTCGATCCGCATTTCCTTTGACTGCGCTCCTTCCCTCCACCATTTCCGCGGAATTGTCTCCCTTGTTCGACGGCTTCTCAGGTAGTATGAACGCATCCGACTTCTCCGCCGCTGGTTGTTCAGGCTTGTGGCACGGGGCCTTCCCTGAGTTGCCCGGCGTCGTCGCGCCGGGCACGGCGGAGATCTCCCAGCTTCTGTGCAGGAAACTTCCCGGCGTGTGCAGGGTCTCCGACCGCGCAGGACCGTCCCAGGACTCGCGTTTATCGCCCTGGTCCGTTTTGCCTTCCGCATCGCTTAACGGCGTCGGCGTCCCGGATTTCTGATTTCGCGGCTCAATGGCTGACCCGCCGGTTTCCCCTCTCAACGCTTCAGCGTCGCCCTCACGAGCGACTCCGCATGACTCGGGGCCGGAATGACTTGCTACATCTTTTCCGTATTGAACTCTCATCAACTATCTCCTGCCAGCTTGCGCTGGCGCACTATGCGTTCGGCCAACCCCAGCCTTGCGGAGTTTCCGTCTTTCGACTAGGCTTTTTGCCGCCGCCACCATGCCGCCGGGGTCAACTCCGCCACCTCGGCCACCTTCCGGTCGGCCATCCCTGGCAGCACACTGAGCAAATACTGCCGCACCGGAATCCCCATCCTCCGGCAACTCTCCACCACCGACAAAATCGCCGACACCTTCGGCCCCGCCTCCACGCTCCCTACGTGGATCCAATTCTTTCTTCCTAAAACTGCCGGTCGCATCGAGTTCTCCGCCAAGTTGTTCGATAACTCCAACTCCGGATACTCCAAAAATCGCGTCAGGCGTGTCCACTGCCCCAGCGCATATCCAATCCCCTCCCCAGTCTTACTCTTCGGCAACACCCGGTGCCGCTCCTCCTCCAATCGCCGCCGTATCTCCTCCACTTTCTGTGTCGATTTCTCTCGACGCAGTTCCGCCCGCTCCAACTGCGATAAACCCTTCTCCCGCGCGACTCGATCCACCGCAAATAGCTCGTCGATCCGACGCACAAAGTCCGCCGCCAACCCATCGCTGGGATATGCTTTCAACGCGTCGATAAAGTAACGTCGCGCATGTGCCCAGCAGCCCGCATGCACCATGCCCACCTCGCCAACGTGGTTGTATCCCGCGTAGCCGTCGGTCTGCAAGACTCCCGCATAGCCCTCTAAAAACGCACGTGGCACTGCTCCACTTCGCCCTAAATCAAACCGAAAGACCACCGGGCCCTCCCGTCCCCCCGGTCCGCGCGGACTGCCAAACTGCCATAAGTAGGCCTGGTGGTTCTTTCCCTTTTTCTCCCCCGGTCGTTGCACCGGCACCGTCGTTTCATCCGCCTGGATATAACTGCCCTGTAATATCTCCCGCCGCATCGCCGAGATGATGGGAGCAAGTAAGTCGCCCACCCGCATCATCCATCCGCTCATCGTCATCCGGCTGAGCTCGACGCCCGCGTCGCGGAGCCACATCCCGCTCTGCCGATACAGCGGAAGGTGGTCACAATATTTCGAAACTACCGCATCAATGACGATCCGATCACTGGCCAAACCCTTCTCGATGATCGGGGCGGGAACCGGGGCCGTCACCACACCCGCTCCCTTGCAATTCCGGCACGCTCTCTTCTCGCGGCGGGTAACCGTCACAAACAGCTTGGCGGGCTCCACATCAAGCCGCTCGCTCTGCTCGTATCCGATCACGACCGTTGCGGCTCCGCATTGCCCGCACTGGCACTCCGCCACGGGGCAGGCGACGATCCTCTCGACGCGCGGCAGGTCGGCGGGCAGCGACTGCCGGCCGGGATGCCTCTTCCGTTTGCGCCGGGGCGTGTCCTCCAAGGGAGGACGGCTGGCCTCGGCGGCCACTTCATCGAGGGAGACTCCAGGTTCTTCATCGAAGAGCGGCAAATACACGTCGGCCAGACTTTCGCTTTGGGGGCCGTACTTCTT
>JANODS010000039.1:0-9110 GCA_031412835.1 Acidobacteriota bacterium
GATCAACGCGCTCCGCCGCTCCGTGTGCAGAATCAGCACCCACTTGTCGCCTCCCTCCTCCACCCGCCGCGCAAACGAAAATGTCATCGCCACGCCCACCATCCACAGAAAGAACGGGAAAATCAGATCCGTCGGTGTCAACCCGTGCCACTCCGCGTGCAGCAGCGGCGCGTACGCCCCCGTGTACGACCCAAGATTGTTCACGAGCATCATCGCCGCGATCGTCGCCCCGCGAAAGGCATCCAGCGAGATCAGCCGCTGCTTTGTCGATACAATGTTGACCAAGTAGGTATTATGCAACGTGTCCTTGTGGCCGCACTCGTTTTCGCTTCCGTAGCCCTCGCCGAATCGGTCCCCGAACAAGCCGCCAAGATCATTGGTGCCAACTGTACCTCCTGCCACGGCAGCGCCCTGCGCGTCTCCGAACTCGATCTCCGCACCCGCGAGTCCATGGTCAAAGGGGGCCAGCGGGGCCCTGCGCTTGTCGCTGGCAAAGCCGAAGAGAGCCGCCTCTATCGCTTCGCCGCCGGGCTTGACCAACCCCAGATGCCTCCTGGCAAGAAGCTCTCGCCCGCCGACCTTGCGACGCTCAAAACCTGGATCGATTCCGGTGCCGAACTCTCCTCCGCCCCCGTCGCCTCTGGGTCCCTCGCCGCCGCCGAAGACCGGCCGATCACGGAAGCCGAACGCAAGTTCTGGGCCTTCCAAAAGCCCGTCCGCCCCGCGGCCCCCGCCGACAATGCTATAGATCACTTTCTCGCCCTCAAATGGAAGGCCAAGGGCCTCACCCCCGCCCCCCGCGCCTCGAAGTCCGTGCTCGTCCGCCGCGCCTATCTCGACCTCGTCGGCCTCCCCCCCACTCCCGACCAAGTGGCCGCCTTCGTCAACGATGCCCGCCCCGACGCCTGGCTCCGCCTTATCGACCAGCTACTCGCCTCGCCCCACTACGGCGAACGCTGGGCCCGCCACTGGCTCGATGTCGTCCGCTACGCCGACTCCGGCGGTTACGAGTACGACCGCGACCGCCACAACGCCTTCCGCTATCGCGACTACGTCGTCAACGCCCTCAACGCCGACAAACCCTTCGACCGTTTCCTGAAGGAGCAACTCGCCGGTGATGAACTCTACCCCGACGATCCCAATGCCTGGGTCGCCACCGGCTTCCTCCGCCTCGGCCCCGAAAACAACGTCAAAAACGAACAGACCCGTCTCGACGACCTCGACGACCTCGTCGTCACCGCCTCCAACGGCCTGCTCGGCATGACCGTAGGCTGCGCCCGCTGCCACAACCACAAGTTTGATGCAATCGCCCAAAAAGACTACTACCGCATGCAGGCGGTCTTCTTCCCGCTGAAGCCCCTCGAACGCCCCCTCGTCGACCCCGCCGCCGAAGCTAAACTTAAAGCCGAATCCGCCGCCATCGATGCCCTCGCCAAGCCGACCAAGGATCTCATCAAGGCCCTCGAAAAGCCCTTCCGCGACCGCATCATCGCCCGTCGCCACGCCGCCCGCCCGGACTACCTCCGCATCGCGATGGAAACCCCCGAAGCCAATCGCACCGAAGGTCAAAAACTCAACGTCAGCCAGTTTGAACGAAACGTAGCCAACATTTACGAGGACGATCTCGTCCGCGAACTGACCCCGGAAGCAGTCGCCGAACGCAAACAACTGCTCGCCAAAGTAGCCGACTTCGACAGCAAAAAGCCGCAGCTACCCACCGCGATGACCATCACCGAACCCGGTCGCACCGCGCCGCCTTCGTACTTCCTCCACCGCGGCGGTGCCGGTGCCAAAGGCTCCGTCATGACCCCCGGCGTCCTCTCCGCAGCCGTCCGCGAGGATTGGCCCTTCCCCGAACCTCCCGCCGACGCGAAGTCCACCTTCCGCCGCGCCGCCTTTGCCCAGTGGGTTGCTTCTCCGGACAACCCCCTCGTCCCCCGCGTCTGGGTCAACCGCATGTGGCAGTTTCACTTCGGTGAAGGCATCGTCCGCAGCCCCAGCAACTTCGGCAAAATGGGCGACCGCCCCACCCATCCCGAACTCCTCGATTGGCTATCCACCGAACTCGTCGCCAACAACTGGAGCGTCAAACACCTCCACCGTTTGATGATGAACTCCCAGGCCTACCAAATGGCCAGCGACGATTCCGACGCCAACCGCCAACTCGACCCCGACAACAAACTCCTCTGGCGCATGCCCCGCCGTCGCCTCGAAGGCGAAATCATCCGCGACTCCATCCTCGCCCTCGCCGGCACTCTCGATACGAAAGTCGGCGGCCCCGGCGTCATGCCCTACATCGACCCCGCCCTCTTCCAAGCCAGCTCCAAGCGGACCTGGGTTGGCCGCCCCGTCGATGACCCCTCCACCAACCGCCGTAGCCTCTACGTCTTCTCGAAACGGTCGATCCCGCTACCGATGCTGGACGTCTTCGACAAGCCGGACACCATCACCTCCTGTGCCCGCCGCAACCGCTCCACCATCGCCCCCCAGGCTCTTATCTTGATGAACAACGAGTTCGTCCAACTCCAAGCCAAGCAGTTCGCCCAGCGCCTCTCCCGCGAAGCGCCCACCGCCGAAGCCCGGGTCACTCGCGGCTATCAACTGGCCTTCGGCCGCGACCCGTCGCCCCGCGAAACAGCCCGCGCCATCGAGTTCATCAGTGCCTCCCCCGATGGCCTCACCGACTTCTGCCACGCCCTCTTCAACGTCAACGAGTTTGTCTATGTCCCCTAAGCGTCTCTGGTCTCGTCGTGAACTGCTAATGGCCGCCGGCGGCGGCATCCCCGGCCTCGCCCTCGCCAACATGCTCGGCCCCAAGGCCCCCCATTTCCCAGCCAAAGCCAAGTCGGTCATCTCGATCTTTTGCTACGGCGGCGTCAGCCAAATGGACACCTTCGACCCCAAGCCGATGCTCAAGCTCCGGGCCGGCGAAACCATCCCCGGCAAGAAGATCGTCCCCTCCCAGGGCAGCCCCGGCGGCCTCATGCCCGCCCTCTGGGAATTCAAAAAGTACGGCCAATCCGGTATGGACGTCTCGACGCTCTTCCCCCACGTCGCGCAGAAGGTCGACGAGATCGCCTTCATCCGTTCGATGCACTGCACCTCCAACGACCACGGCCCGGCGCTCTACCAAATGAACACCGGCTTCATCCAGGCCGGCTACCCCTCCATGGGCAGTTGGCTCACCTACGGCCTCGGCACCGAAAACCAAAACCTCCCCGCCTTCGTCGTCTTCACCGACCCCCGCGGCGGCCCCATCGGCGGTGCCCCCAACTGGGGCAACGGCTTCATGCCCGCCGCCTATCAAGGCACACCCTTCCGCCCCACCGGCAATCCCATCGTCGACCTCCGTCCCCCCAAGGACATGACTGACCAGCGCCAGCGCCGCTGGCTCGATTTTGTCGGCAAGATGAATCAGGATCATATCGAGCGCAACCCCTTCGACACCGAACTCAGCGCTCGGATCGAGTCCTACGAACTTGCCTACCGCATGCAGACCAGCGCCACCGAAGCCGTCGACGTCGACATCGAATCGGCAGCGACGAAGCACCTTTACGGCATCAACGAAAAGCGAACCGAGTACTTCGGCCGCCAGGCGCTCATGGCCCGGCGCTTGGTTGAGCGGGGCGTCCGCTTCGTCCAACTCTTCTCCGGCGGCGGCAACTTCGGCGACAGTTGGGACGCCCACTGGGATCTCAAGGAGAACCACGAAGAGCATTGCGGCGAAACCGACAAGCCCATCGCCGGTCTGATGACCGACCTGAAGGCCCGCGGTTTACTCGACTCGACGCTCATCATCTGGCACGGAGAATTCGGGCGCTTGCCCATCTCCCAGCGCATGAGCGGCCGCGACCACAACCCCCACGGCTTCACCGTCTGGATGGCCGGCGGCGGCGTCAAGGGAGGCACCTGCATCGGAGCCACCGACGAGTTCGGCCTCGAAGCCGTCGAGGACCGCAAGTCCGTCAACGACCTCCACGCCACGATGCTCCATCTGATGGGCTTCGACCACACCCGGCTCACCTATCCCCACAACGGCCGCAACATGCGCCTCACCGACGTCGAAGGGGAAGTCATCAAGAAGATCGTCGCGTAAATGCAATACGCCCACACAGCAATCACCGATCTCGAAATCCCACTCGCGGCGGACCGAAGCCAGCAACACATGTTGGTCACCTACGCCAGCGAAACGAACAAGGTCGTCTCCGTCTGGCAAAGCTTGGAAGGCAAAGACCTCGCCTTCAAACCTCATGCGAAATCAAGTTCAGTCCAAGAGATCATGCGGCACCAACTCCTCTCGGAGCGCCGCTTCTTCGGCGAGTTTCTCGGCACGCCCGAACCCGCCCCGGCCCTCGTCCTCCCGGCCGACAAGGCCCCCACCGCCTTCGCCGCCCGCCTCGTCGAACTAGCCCGCCCCCGCTTGCAATTTCTCGCCGTCCAGCCCGCCGCCTGGTGGTACGAAACCGTCCCCTTCTTCGACGTCGAGCGCGAGCGGATCTGGATCTTCTGGCGACGCATCCTGCACACCGCCCACCACCGAACGCAGCTCACCGTCTACCAACGGCTAATGGATTCGCCGGTTCTCCCCACCTACGGCCCCACCGCCGACGTCACGTGGGATGGCGCTGACCCCACGCTCAACGTTGAAGCCGCCGGCCGAGGCTAGAACAGAATCCGCACGCTGCCCAGCATTTGGCGAGAACCGCCGGCGGAGTTGATAACGCCAAACGTAGCGAGATTTGACAAATTAGTACCCGGCGCGCCAAAGATGGGCGTGTTAGTAACACTAATTGCGTCCATCCGGATTTGGAACTTGAACCGCTCGTAGATAGGGAACGTCTTCATGGCTGTCACGTTCAAGCTGCCGACCGACGGCGACCGGAGTTCGGCGAGCAGGGGCGGCTCCGGAGTGACTATGTATTGACTCGCCAGCGGCTGAAACGCCGTGATGTCAAAATACGGATTCAACACTTGGTTGCCTTGTCGGCGGTCGCCAAGGCGATCCGCGGTGGAACCTTCGAGTCGCGGATCCTTAATGCGGAGCGGGCGGCCGTTGGCGTGGGTGACGCTGAGCGGAGTGCCCGTTTCAAACGAAAAGAAGCTGGAGAACTCCCACCCCGCGGCCACCGTCCGGAGCAGCGGCGCATTCGGCCGCCAAGGGGGGGCGTAGGTAGCGGCCCAGCGAACGGTGTGGGCTTGGTCCTGTGCAGAGATCGAACGGTACTTACGGGGGTTGACGATGCTCGTCGTGTTGTTGTCGATCAGCTTAGATAACGTGTACGACAGCAGCGTGCCGAAGCCATGCGAGAACCGCTTCTCCACCTTAAGCATGAAGGCGTGATAGATTGCTCGACCGGTGTTGGCGCCGTTCACCGTCAGCGACGCAAACTGCGGATAAGCCGGCCACACACGGCTCTGGACGATCGTGTTCGCCGCGCCAAGCGTGGAGTTCGCCGGGGCCAAGCCAAAAAACGGATTCGGCACGCGGGTATTCTCCGCCGTGCCCAGCGCAAGGAAGCGGTCCGGGCGCTCGTTGAGGTTGAAACTTTCAAACTGTTTCAGGCTGAGCATGCCGACGTAGGCGGCGTCGATCAGCATCCGCCAAGGCAGTTCGCGCTGAATGCTGAATTGCCATTGTTGATTGTAGGGGCTGACCCGCGCGGGGTCGTAAAACGAGACGTTGTTGCCGAATAGCGTTCCCAGCCCACCCGCCGCCCCACTGGCCGGCACCGTGCCGTTCGGAAAAGGATTGCGCAGCGTACTGGCGATGGTGGCGCCGTTGTCGTTCGTGCCCACGAAAGGCGTTACCGCCCCGAACGTGTCGACTTCGCCGAGGAAAGCCGTGTTGTAGCTCTGTTGGCTAAAAAAGAGGCCGTAGCCGGCGCGGATGACAGTCTTCGGAGTGATCAGCCAGGCGATGCCGATCCGAGGCCCGAAATTATTGCCATCGAGCGGCCCGCCGCGGTTCGAACTGCCATCGACGCCCGCAAACCGGAGGCCGCCACGCAAATCAAGACCCGGAACGCGAACCGGGAACGCCGCCCCGTAGTCAAAGCCGGAACTGATGCGATTGTAGCGTTCTGTCCAGGGGGTCTCCAGCTCATAACGTAGGCCGACGCTCACCGTGAGGCGGGGCAGAACCTTCCATTCGTCCTGCACGAAAAGCGCCGCGTAGTGATTGCGCATCGAAACCGGGCTAGCGAAACCGAGAGAGCCCGAGGCGGGCGCACCCAAAAGTAGCGACGCCATCGCGGTGCCTGTCCGATCGGCGCTCGCGTTGGCAAAAGGGTCCTGCTGCGTGAATACAGGACTAAAAGCGAAGTCGCCCGGGCCGGCGTTCCCCGGTACGATCCGGTTCCAGTTCGTCATCCGATAGTCGAGGCCGAACTTGGTCGAATGGCGCCGCGTTTGCTTGTTGACAGTGGCCAGCAGCGAGTGTTGCTCGGTCGCCTCGACGCTGAGGAACCCGCCGATGGTCGCCATGTTTTCCCCCAGCCGGAAGAGCGGGTAGCCGGTGAAGCGTTGGTTGCTGAGGATTGAGTTCGGCAGCGAGATCGCCGAGCCATCGAGCCCGTAAGCACCCCGCTCCGTGCGCTGCGTGCGGCGCGAGAATCCGTAGCGGAGTGAGCCCGCCAGAGTCGGGCTAAGGATCAGGGTGTCATCAATCGCAAAGGAGTGGAACTTGCGCGAGATGTCCGCGATGGCGTCGGTGCCGTCGATGGGGAAGTCGTTGGGGCCGGGGAAAAAGACGACGGCGCCTTGGTCGCGGAACAGGCGACTGAAGCGACCGAACATCCGATGCCGATCACTCCAGGCGTGGTCAACTCGAACGTTGGTGTTGTAGTTGGAAGTGCCAGAAACGCCGGAGGCGGCCCAGTTAAAGCGGCCGATTTGCGTGGGGCCGGCTTGGTTGGGCAGCGGAAACGTCTTCAGTACGGCGAGTCCCGTGGGGTCAAGGCGACTCGCTGGAATTCGGTTCCCCGGAAAGGATTGCCGGTCTGCCCGGGCACCCACGAGTACGGTGGTGGCGGGATCGAACAGACCAAAGGCGGTACCCGTGCGGCTGAGGGTTTGGCTGAAATCGCCATTCCGTTCCTGCTCAGTCGGCACCCGGCTTTGGCGGCTCACGGAATTGGCCAGCGTGTCCTCTTCGCGAGAGACAAAGAAGAATGTGCGATTGCTCCCGTTGTAGATTTTCGGAATCAGCACCGGCCCGCCCATCGTGCCGCCGAACTGCCGGTAGCTGATCGGCGGCTTGGCCAAACCCAATCGGTTATTCACCCAACTGTTGGCGTCGAGCGCGGCCCAGCGCTTGTAAAGATAGGCGGTGCCGTGGAACTCGTTGGTCCCGCCCCGCGTGGTGATGTTGATCGAACCGCCGTTCGAGTGACCGAGAGAAGCGTCGAACATCGTCGTGTGAACCTTCACTTCCTCCACCGAGTCGAGCGACGGAACGTAGACGATGTTCCCACCGCCTTGTGGCACGGTGTTCGGAATGCCGTCAAGTGTGAACTCATTGCGGGTGTTCGTGGAGCCTCCGCCAGAAACGCTGATGTTGGCTTGATCGTTGCTGGAGTTGGTCCCGACGATGCCCGTGACCCCGGGCGCAAGGCGAGCGGCGGCGACCACATTGCGCGTCAGCGCGACAGCGACAGAGGTGACATAGCGACGGTCAATCACCTGGCCAAGGTCGGCCCCCGAAGTGTTGAGCAGGGGCGGTTCCGCGGTGACGGTGATGGTTTGTTCGACGCCGCCAAGTTCCAGGCGCACGTCAAGCGCGATGTTGCCGCTCGTGGGCACGCGGACGTCCGGCCACTCCGACCGCTTCATCCCGGGGGCTTCGATGGTGACTCGATAATTGCCGGGCAGCAAAAACGGGGCCTGGTAGTTCCCCCGATCATTGGATCGACTCTCCTGAGCGACCCGCGTTTCAGCATTGACGACCCGGATGCGGGCAGCCTGAATGGGGACACCCTGAGGATCGAGCACGGTTCCCGAGATGCGCCCTCGAAACTCTTGAGCGAACAGAGCCGTCGCCAAGCTTACGCAGACCCACAGTTTGGACATGTCTTCCCAGAATACGAACCAAAAGCGTCAATCACGTTACTGCGGAATGACAGTTTGACGACCAGACTCTAAGCAGGATCGGCCTTAAAACCAAAAGTGCGGTACTCCCACTTCACTTCCTCGCCACGAACCCGCAACACCCCGTAGCCCTCGGCGAAGCCCAACCGCTCCCCCTTCCACCAGTTGCCGCTGACCGCTCCAGAGGTGATGTACTGAGCGCCTTTATAGTGGACGGTTTCGCAAATGTGCGTGTGGCCTTGCAGAACCACTTTCAGGTTGCCTTTGCTGAGGATCTCAGCCACGGCGCCTCCGTTTGCGATGATGATTCGGTCCATCGCGTCACCGCTGTAGTTGAGAATTTTCGGGGCGGCCGACAGGATCGGAATATGGGTCAAAACACACAGCGGCATGCGGGCCGCCTTGGCGACGTCGTTCTTGAGCCATTCCAATTGATCCGGCCCGATGTTGCCGCGAAAGCTGCCGGCGGGAGTGATCTCGATCGAATCGAGAACAATGAAATGCCAACCCTTGTGGTCGTAAGAATGATAGAGAGCCTTGCCCTGCCGATCTTCAAAAAGCTTCTTGCCGCGGAGCGGGTCGCTGGCCGAGACACCGGCCTTGGGACCCGTGCCGTAGACGTCGTGATTGCCGATCGTGGCGTGGGTCGGCACGTCGAGCCGCTTGGCGGTTTCGGAAAAAAGGTCGAACAGCTTCCTGGATCGATCCGCACCTTGGTCCGCCGCGTCGAAAACCAGGTCGCCACCCAGCAGGGCGAAGTCGGGCTTCAGCTTCTTCACCTCGTCGAAACACATGCGGCAGCCTTCACTGGCGCGCATTTCGGGTTGAATGTGGGTATCGGTCAGATGAACGAAAGTGAAGTTACCCGGCGCCGCTTGGGCGGAGGGAAGAAAGTTGGCCGCGGCCGCCATGCTTATTAGGTCTCTTCTACGCATTTTCAATTGATACCAGCTCGATCTTACAACTTAGTTACAAAACAAAAACGTAATTGTATCTTCGTGCGTTTGTCATGATAGATGGCTAAG
>JANODS010000040.1:0-2330 GCA_031412835.1 Acidobacteriota bacterium
GCCATTCGGTGGCGATGGTAAATTTCGCTAAGCAGCGCGGTCTGCCTGTGACGTCTGAAGTGACGCCGCACCATTTCGCATTGGCGGATATCGACATGCCGCCGTACGATTCGAACTATCGGATGAAGCCGCCGCTGCGGGGTTGCATTGACGTTGAAGGGGTGACCGAAGGGCTGATCAACGGGGCGGTTGACGCGATCGCGACGGACCATGCGCCGCATCCGGGTAGCGAGAAGATGCAAGAGTTTGAGCGGTGCCCGTTTGGGATTACTGGTTTGGAGCACGCGATTTCGTTATCGCTTGAGAAGTTGGTGCATCCGGGGCTGATTTCTTTGGGGCGGATGGTGGAGCTATTGACCGTGAATCCGGCGCGAATTTTGAACCTTCCGAAGGGGACTTTGACGCCAGGGGCTGATGGCGACGTGACGATATTCGATCTGGATCGAAAATGGACGTTTGACGTGAATAAATCGCTGTCGAAGAGCCGGAACACTCCGTTTCATGGTCATGAGTTTTGTGGCGGACAGGTGGCGACGATGGTGAATGGTCGGTTCGTTTGGCGGCTAGACGGGTTGAATCTGGGTTGAAAACGGCGCCAACGGGACCGGAAAACGGATGGACCTAACGGATAAGTGATTTCTTTTGAACCACTTCCTGGGTCCATCCGTTTTATTTTTGCCTATTGTTCGCCATGGGGCGGGTGACGCGCCGGTCCGAACGTGGGGTGGACTCGGGGTGACCCTGATTGTCTTGGATAGAATTTGGTTGAAAACCGGAAATTGCAAGGACGGGATGGGCGGAGGACGGCCCCCGAGACTACTTTGACTGGGGCGAAGTCGGCAATCGAATCACGGGAGTGCAGCGACGACAGTAAAGTGTTGAAAGAAAACCGGTTAGTGGGTCAGTATTTATTTTTTTGGGCTGTGAGTCGTATGCGGGCGCACACCAGCCCGCACTATTGGCCGGGAGAACGGGAGAGCTGATAGCGCGGGGCTTCGAGAATGTCGGCGTTCTCTTTCGCCAAAGTCTGTCGTAGCTGTGTGTTGAGGACAGACGCCTGCGCGGTTTTGCCGACGCGACGATAGAGCAACATTAACTGATAAGCCGCGGTTCGGTCGGAGGGATCCAGACGGAAGGCGATTTCCAAAGCCTGAGTGGCACGACTGACTTCTCCATCCTGCGCGAGGGTCTTACCGAGGAGGCTGTGCGCCACGGAGTTGTTGGGCTCGCGGGCGACGACCGAAGCCAGTAGGCGCTTGGCCTCTGCCCGATGCTGGGGGAGGCCGCCCTTCTGCAGGAGGGCCCGAGCAAGCGTAAGGGACACCATGGGAGACGGCACGCTGATGGTTTGCAGTCGGCGAATGGCATCGTCCGGCAAGCCAAGCTGGATCATGGCCGTCGCCGCAGCCACTTGGCCGAGGCCGCTTTGGGGGGCGAGTTGCTCGGCGGCGAGAAAGTATTCTTCGGCCCGTTTCATATCGCCGGCGCGAACCTGAAAGACCCCAAGGGCCGTTAGCAGTCGGACCGAACGGGGGAGGCGGGAGAGCCCAGCTTCGAGCACGGCCGTTCCGAGTTCGACCGAGTTTTGATCGAGGCAGAGCAAGGCGAGATCGAGGAGTAGGCGTTCGTCTCCGGGGTGAGCTGCGACGGCACTTTGGAGGACCTCCAAGGCTTGGGGGATCTCGTTGCGCTCCCGGAGTACCAAGGCCTTTAAACTAAGGGCGTCCGCGTCGGGGGCGGAGAGAGGCGCAAGGGCATCGAGCGCGGCGGCGAAATTTTTGGCGTGCCAATGACTGAGGGCGAGGTTGAAGCGGGTAGGAGGGTGTTCGCGAATGCCGAGGAGTGCCTGGAATTCGGAGGCGGCTTCCCGCCAGCGCTCGCGTTCGAAGAGGCATACCCCATGCTGCCAGCGGGCAAGCGGGCGGCGCGCGGCGGACGCGATCTTCGAAAAATGGTCGAGGGCGCGCGGGCAGTCGCGTGCTTCAAAGGCGAGTTCGCCGAGCATCGAGTGAGCTGTCTCGTTGGTAGACGCGAGCTTGAGGATGGCTTCGAGCGTTGGGCGGGCGCGCGCGTCGCGGGTATCGAATTCAATCTGCGCCGCAGCTTGCAACGCTGGGAGATACGATGGAGCGGCGATAAGAGCTTGGCGAAAGGAGGAGAGGCTTGCGGTTGGATTCCCAGAAGCTTGGAGCGCCAGGCCTTTGAGCGTGAGAAGGGCCGCATTCTTCGGAGTTGTTTTGAGTTCCTGGTCACAGGCCGCGATGGCCTCGACGAACCGACCTGCTTGGAGGGCGGCGCGGATTGACGCAACGTCAGCGGAGAGCGAGGTG
>JANODS010000041.1:0-7158 GCA_031412835.1 Acidobacteriota bacterium
CAGCGACGGCGATGGTGGCGGGCACAATGAAACAAGATGCGAAAGAGCCAGGCGCGGAAGTTGGTGCCGAGTTCAAAGCTGGGGAACTTGCGCCAGGCGACGAGGAAGGCGTCCTGGAGGACATCCTCGGCGGGTTCTCGACGACCGAGCATGCGGACGGCGGCCCGGAGCAGGGCGGGTTGATGGCCGAGGGCTTCGGCGGCGAAGTGATGAGAGCGGGTCAAGGTGTCCACGGGGAAAAATTCGTTGTTGGTGGGAATAAAGTCACGTTCAGGATAGATATAGGGTCATGGGAATTCATTTCGTAACGTTGTTTCTGGCCGCCGTGAGCATTGCTGCCGCGCAGCCGCTGCAATATACGTTGCTGCCGACTGGCTCGACGGCACCGGCGGGACGTTCGGACGGGACGATCGTGCACGACCCGGCGGGCCAGCAACTGTTCCTGTTTGGTGGGTCGGCCTCTGGGGCGCGAAACGATCTGTGGGTCTATTCGCTGGACCGAAAGGAATGGCGAGAGCTACAGCCGGCGGGGGCGAAGCCTGTGGCTCGTTGGGGGCATACGCTGGTGCTGGACGCGGCGCGGCGCCGGTTGGTGCTGTTCGGCGGTCAAGCCTCAGGCTTCTTTAACGATCTATGGACGTACGATATTGCGCGGGGGAACTGGACTCAACTTGGCCAGCCGGGAGACGGGCCGAGCCGCCGTTATGGGCATTCGGGCATCTTCGACTCTGCGCGTGATCGAGTGGTGATTTCGCATGGGTTTACGGATGCGGGGCGGTTTGACGATACGTGGGCGTACGAGTTCGGAACGGGGCGATGGCGCGACCTTTCGCCGAGGACGACCCGGCCTCTGCGGCGCTGTTTGCACCACGCTGTGTATGACGCGATGCGGGGGCAAATGCTGCTTTATGGCGGATGTGCGAGCGGGTTTGGGCCTTGTCCGTTGGGCGATTTGTGGGCGTTCGACTTGGCGAGGGGGGAATGGACGGAGCAGGTGGCGACGCCGGCTCCGGCTCCTCGCCAATACTATGGCCGGTCGTACGACGTGGGACGGGATCGGATGATTCTATTTGGCGGGTCGGGACGCGGTAGTTTGAGTGATACGTGGGAGTTCAACCCTGGGCTGCGCCAATGGCGGGAAGCGGCGATTGAGGGGCCGACGCCGAGTGCGCGTTTTCGGCATGAGAGCGCCTATGGGGAAGGTATCACCTACTTTTTCGGTGGTTCGACGGAGCAGGGGCTGACGAATGAGCTTTGGCAGTTGGGCCCGAGGCCGGCGACGGGGATTTCGGCGGTGGTGAATGCCTTTGACGGCAGCGCCGGGGCGGTGGTGCCGGGCGGACTGGTTTCGATTTATGGTTCGGGGCTGGGGTCGGCGGTACGGTGGAATGGGCTGCTGTCGACCCTTCTCTTCGCGGGGGCGGGGCAGATTAACGCCCAGGTGCCGGAGGGGCTGGCGGGAGCGGCGGAGGCTCGGTTGGTGGTGACATATACAGGCGGGGAGACCGCGGCGGTAATGGTGGCGGTGGCGGCTGCGCGGGTGGGATTGTTCCCTCGGGTTTGGAATCAGGAGGGCGGGGTAAACGCGCTGGAGCTTCCGGCAAGGCCTGGGGAGATTGTCGTGCTGTTTGCCACGGGCCATGGGGGGGCCACGGGAGCGGAGGTGACTGTCGGCGGTCGGTTGGCTGAGGTGTTGTACGCCGACGCGGCCCCGGGAACGATTGGAGTGATGCAGCTCAACATCCGAGTTCCAGGGGCGACCGGGAGCGGGGACGCCGTGCCGATAGAGGTGCGGGTGAGAGGGAGCGTGGCGACGCTTCCGCTGGTGGTGCGACCGTAGGCGGGAATCGCCTGTCTCCGGGTTGGATCACCGCAGAGCGGGCGCGATGCGGGTGCCTATCAGTTCGATGGAGCGCAGCAACTTCTGGTGGGGGAAGTTGGCCACATCCATTTGAAACGAGACACGGGAGACGCCTCCGAGCGCTTCGCTGTGGCGGACAATCTTCTCGGCGATCTCGTTCGGTTCGCCGATCAGATAGGCTCCACGAGGACCAAGTTGGGCGTCGAAGCTGGTTCGGGTGGGTGGGGACCAGCCTCGTTCCTGTCCGATTTTTGCAATCGACTGGGCGTATCCGGGGTAGAAGTCGTCGGCGGCTTGTTTCGACGATTCGGCAACGTAGCCGAAACAGTGCAGGCCGACTTTGAGTTGGGCGGCAGGGTGACCAGCTTGTTGGCCTGCTTCTCGATAGAGGTCGACGAGGGGGCGAAAACGGTGGGTCTCTCCGCCGATGATGGCGATCATCAAGGGTAGGCCGAGATTTCCGGCTCGGACGAAGGATGCCGGGGTGCCGCCGACTCCGAGCCAAATGGGGAGGGCCTTCTGATGCGGGCGGGGAAAGACTCCCTGGCCGGTAAGCGGGGCCCTTCGTTGGCCAGCCCAGTGTACGTAGGTGTTGTCGCGGATGGTGAGGAGGAGGTCCAGGTTTTCCGCGAACAAGAGGTCGTAGTCTCGGAGGTCGAGGCCGAAGAGCGGAAAGGCTTCGGTGAATGAGCCTCGGCCGACGACCATTTCGGCACGGCCTTGCGAGATAAGGTCGAGAGTGGCGAAAGATTGAAAGGCGCGGACGGGGTCGATAGCGCTGAGGACGGTGACGGCGCTCGTGAGCCTGATGTTGCGGGTAAGCGCGGCGGCGGCGAGGACGATGGCGGCGCCGGAGTCCAGAAAGTCTTCGCGGTGGTGTTCTCCGACACCGAAGGCGTCGAGTCCGGCCTGATCGGCGAATTCGATGCGGCTGAGGAACTCGCTCATCTTCTGGGAGGGGTTCCCGCCGGTGCCGTCCATGGTGGCGATGAAGCTGTCGATGCCGATTTCCATGGTCAGCTTACCGTGGGGGTGGATGGCTGGAAGAGGCCGGCGAATGCCGGGCGCACTTGTGTGAACAGGACAAGCCACAGGATCGTCGCGACGAGGCCGGGGGCTATGGTCGCGGGTTCCATAAGAGCATGGTAGAGCAGGATGTTGACTAGGATGGGGGCCAGGAGTGTCAGCGCGAGGGCCACGTAGCGATTCGCGAGGAGGAGCAGCCCGGCAATTAGCTGCAAGGCGAAAACGAGAACGAAGTAGTGTGAGGTGGCAAGGGTGGTCATATACTGCATTGCGAGTTGGGAGGTGGGCGGGGGCTGAGGGATGAAGTGGAGGAATCCGTTCAGACCGAATACGGTGAACATAATTCCCAGGAGAAAGCGGGCGGCGGTTTGAGCTAGTTTCATAAGTGTTGTCCTCTGCGGCATCGGATGATTAAACGACATCTGTCGATTCACCGAAACAACAAGTGTTGTTTATCCGTCGGTGCGGTAAACTTGGGATCAGCCAAAATGGATCCTCGAATCCGGAGAACCCGGCAGCGATTGCAGGCGGCGCTGCAGCGATTGTTAGAGACGAAGTCGTTCGAATCGATATCGGTTGCCGAGATTGCGGATGAGGCGACGTTGAACCGGGCGACGTTCTACGATCATTTTTCGGATAAGACGGCGTTGTTGGAGGGGCTGGTTTCGGCGCGATTTCAGGCGTTGTTGGAACAGCGAAAGGTGGTGTTTGATGGGGGGTGCGCGGGGGCGATCACGGGCATTATTCAGGCGATGTGCGACTACCTGACGGGGTTGCCGGGGACGGAGTGCGCGGCGCATCGAAGACTGGAGACGCATTTTGAATCGGCGCTGATGAGTGTGGTGCGGGGGATGATTTTGGCGGGGATGGAACGGTCGGAGGGGAAGATGGCCGTGGCACCGGAGTTATTGGCGGCGACGATTAGCGGGGCGATCTATGGGGGGGCGAGCGAATGGGCGCGGACGGCGGAGCGGGTGCCGGTGGACGAGGCGGTGCGGGTGATTTTTGGGTTGATTCGGCCGATGGTGGATTCGCACCCTTCGACTGACTAGAGAGTAAGAAGCGAGGGCACGAGGTCTACGGGGCAGACGAGCGCAGAGCAACTTGCGATGCCTGGACTGGTGTCTGGGACGTGATCACGGTGTCGGTTGTCGGCGAACGCTCAGGGCTGTGGCCTCTAATCCGCGTGCTTTGCGCAGTACCAATTGAGAACCAACCCGTCATGAGTACCCGAAAAGCCCGGTGAATCTTACGCTGACGGTCGAGACCGTCGTAGGTGGAGTCGAGTGCGGTTCTTCGTCGCCCTCCAGGCCCTAGAAAAGCAAAATGAAATCGACGATACTCTACAACAGAGAAGTAATTACCATGAAACTGAAAACTAAGTTCGCGACTGCGCTTCTATTTTTGGCCTTTCCCGCCGTCGGATTGCTGATAGGGCAAGCCTCGATGCCTAGCGGCGTCCAGAAGCTGTCGACAGTGGAGGGCATCACCGAATATCGTCTGACGAATGGTATGCGGTTGCTTCTGTTTCCCGATGCTTCCAGCCCCAAAGTGACGGTGAACATCACTTACCTGGTGGGATCGAAGCACGAGAACTACGGTGAGACGGGCATGGCCCATCTGCTCGAGCACATGGTGTTCAAGCCGACCAAGAACCGGGGCAACATCATCAAAGAGATGACCTCCCATGGCGCGCAGTTCAACGGGACGACCTGGCTGGATCGCACGAACTACTACGAAACGGTGAATGCATCCGATGAAAACCTGCAATGGGCGTTGGAGTTGGAAGCTGACCGCATGGTGAATGCGCTGATTGCCAAGAGCGATCTGGATACGGAGATGACCGTGGTCCGCAACGAGTTTGAAGCTGGCGAGAACAGCCCGATGCGGGTATTGATGCAGCGCACGCAGGCGGCGGCCTATGAATGGCACAACTATGGCAAGACGACGATTGGGTCGCGGGCGGATATCGAGAATGTACCGATTGAGCGGTTGCAAGCGTTCTACCGGAAGTACTACCAGCCGGACAATGCACTGCTGGTGATTGCGGGGAAGTTCGATGAGGGTAAGGCGCTGGCGCTAGTGGCGAAGAATTTTGGGGCAATTCCCCGGCCGGAGCGGAAGCTGGACAAAGTCTGGACTACCGAGCCGACTCAGGACGGAGAACGGACCGTGACGGTGCGCCGGGTGGGGGATGTGCAAATGCTGTTGGCGGCCTACCATATTCCGTCCGGCGTCCATCCCGATACCGAAGCGCTAGAGGTGTTGTCGAGCGTGTTGACGAATAACCCTTCCGGGCGGTTGTATAAGTCGATGGTGGAGAGCAAGAAAGCGGCGGGAGTGTTCGGCTTCGGCGTGCAGGGGGCCGACCCCGGACTGTTGATGATCGGCTCGCAACTGCGGAAAGACCAGTCTCTGGACGAAGCGAAAAAGGCGATGTTCGCCACTTTGGACGAGGTGGTGAAAGAGCCGCCGAGCAAGGAAGAGGTAGACCGTGCCAAGGCGAATATGACGAAGCAGATTGAGTTGATGATGACCAATTCGCAGCAGATCGCCATTACATTGAGCGAACTGGCTTCGATGGCGGATTGGCGCATGTTGTTTGTCTCCCGCGATCGGTTGCAGAATGTTACTCCGGCGGACGTGCAGAGAGTTGCCAAGGATTATTTGAAAGATGACAACCGGACGGTGGGTTCCTTCCTTCCCGTTGACAAGCCCGACCGGTCGGCGATTCCGGCGACGCCGGATTTCACGAATTATGTAAGTAACTACAAGGGCCGGGCGGCGATGGCCGAAGGTGAGATTTTCGACCCGACTCCGGCGAATGTCGATGGGCGGACCAAGCGGGCGACGCTGCCGAACGGCATGAAGCTAGTGATGATGCCCAAGAAGAACCGGGGCAACACGGTGTATGGCCGGATCACGGTGCGGGTGGGCGATGAGAAGTCTTTGTTTGGGCTCGGCGAATCGCCTAGCTTGGCTTGGTCGATGCTGATGCGGGGTACGAAGAACAAGACGCGTCAACAGATTCAGGATGAGTCGGACCGACTGAAAGCTCGGATCAACGCTGGCGGTTCGGCCTATTTCGGTGCCGTAAATGTAGAGACGACGCGAGAGAACTTGGCGGGAGCGTTGCAGCTAGCGGTGGAAGTGTTGCGGGAGCCCAATTTCCCTGAGCGTGAGTTTGAGACGTTGCGGCAATCGATGCTGGCGAGTTACGAGGCGAATCTGCGGGAGCCCCAAGCGTTGGCCGGCATGGTTATGGCCAAGCATCTACGCCCGTATCCGGTGGGCGACATCCGCGCGATGAAGACTTTCGAAGAGAGTATCGAGGCGGTTAAGGCGGCCAAGCTGGAGGCGGTGAAGAAGTTTTACACGCAGTTTGTCGGCGGCACGAGCGCAGGTGTGATTACGTTGGTGGGAGACTTTGATCCCGGGGCGGTGGAGGCGCAATTGCGTGGTTTGCTGGGTGATTGGAAATCGCCGAAGGTTTATGCGCGGACGCTGGCCAATTACAAAAAGGTTGAGGCGATCAACAAGAACATTAATACTCCCGACAAGGCGAATGCGATGTTTACGGCTGGAATGAATATTCCATTGACCGACGAGGACCCGGGCTATCCGGCGTTGCTGCTGGCCAATTACATGTTTGGTCAAAACGCTGATTCCCGGCTGTTCAACCGGTTGCGTCAGAAAGAGGGTTGGAGTTATGGTGCCGGCTCTGGCTTGACGGCGGGTACTCGGGAAAACGGCGGTTCGCTTCAGGTATTCGCCATTCTGGCCCCGGAGAATCTTATTAAGCTGGAGAACGGAGTTAAGGAAGAGTTCAATAAGATCCTTACGGAAGGGTTTTCTGCGGAGGAGGTAAGCAAGGGGAAGGCGGTGTGGTTGCAATCCCAACAGGTGCAGAGGGCGCAGGATCAGGCGTTATTGGGGATGTTATCCGGGTATGAGTATCATGGACGCACTATGGATTGGGCGGCCCAGATGGAGAAGAAGGTGGCGGCGTTGACGGCGGAGGAGGTGAATGCGGCGGTGAAGAAGTACATTGACATGAGTGCGCTGAGCATTGTGAAGGCGGGAGATATGAAGAAGGCGGGGTTGCTGCCGCAGTAGGGGTCGGTGGATCGAGAGTGGAAGCGGTCCCTGGGAATGGCGAGGGACCGCGTCGGCGGTGCGGCGGCGTTGGAGGGGTTGTTTTGGGGTACTTGTGCGGGGCGAATAGGTGTTTTGAACGGATGTGTTGGCTGTAAAGAACTCTGGGGCTCGGA